>JBHELA010000160.1:0-4767 GCA_041859005.1 Ignavibacteria bacterium | reverse complement strand
TTAAATACACAAAAGGTTACGGCTCACTTATCGGCTGTCCACACATAAATCCTCATTCTTTGACTGACAAAGGTTTTACTATGGAAGTCATTAAGCTGGTTGAAAAATCGCTGCCGGGTGTGTTTGATATAAACTTTGCTTTTAATAAGTATTCTCTCGGTGCTGCATTCTGCAAGAATGTTCTTGGATTTTCCGACGAGCAGCTCAACGATTTCAACTTCAATATTCTCAAAGCTCTTGGGTTCACAAGGGAGCAGATTGAAGAAGCTAACGACTATATTTGCGGTACGCTGACTGTAGAAGGTGCTCCTCATCTTAAAGAAGAGCATTATCCTGTCTTTGACTGCGCAAATAAATGCGGCAAGAAGGGAACACGCTACATTCTTCCCGAAGCTCATATAAAAACTATGGCAGCTGCTCAGCCTTTTATTTCAGGCGCTATCTCAAAGACAATTAACCTTCCGAATCATGCAACGATAGAGGATATGAAGAGTGCTTATATGCTTTCATGGTCTCTTGGTCTTAAGTCCAACGCTCTTTACAGGGACGGCTCCAAACTATCTCAGCCGCTTAACAGAATCGCTGATGATGCTTTCGAGTTTGAAGAAGAAAAGTCTGAAATTACGTTAACAGCAAACACTGATATTGTTAAGGTTGCCGAACGTATAATTCACAGGTACATTGCCAAGAGAAGAAAACTTCCTTTCCGTAGAAGGGGATATACACAAAAAGCAAAGATTGGAAATCATAACGTTTACCTGCGTACGGGTGAGTATGAAAACGGACAACTCGGAGAAATCTTTATTGATATGCATCGCGAAGGCGCGGCTTTCAGAAGTTTAATGAACTGTTTTGCAATCGCAGTATCACTCGGTTTGCAACACGGAGTTCCGCTTGAAGAATTCGTTGATGCTTTCGTTTATACACGTTTCGAGCCTAACGGTATTATAATAGGCAATCCGAATATTAAAATGGCGACTTCTATCATTGACTATATTTTCCGCGAACTTGCTGTCACCTATCTTGCACGCACTGATCTTGCGCATATTCCTGAAGATCAGATTGCTACAAGTCCTGTTGACTCACTCGCGAAAACTGAGAAGGATAAAGATATTGAGTACTACGAGGAAAAGATATTCAGCGAAAGAATAGTTGAAGAGAAAATTAAAGATAAACCGAAAGAAACCGAAATAGTAATCGACCATTCGGTTCCTATAAGGATTGTCAATAACCCTGCCGGCAGCGGAAATACAAGAACCTCCGAAAAGGCAAGGGTTGAAGAAGCACTTCTAAAAGGTTATACAGGGGATATCTGCCAGGAATGCGGTCAGGCAACAATGGTTCGCAATGGTACATGTCTCAAATGTATGAGCTGCGGCTCTACAAGCGGTTGTTCATAGTAAAATACTTTTAAATAAGTATAAAACAAAAGGGCAGATAATAAATCTGCCCTTTTTATTTCTTTCTTATTTCTATGTTCGTTTAATGTATAACTCTTCAGCCCCATTTAAAGTCTTACTTTATTACCCCATGCCTCTTTCCGACTTTCTCAAACGCTGCCAGACATTTTTCTATATCCTGCGTTGAATGTGCTGCTGAAATCTGTATCCTGATTCTTGCCATTCCCTTCGGAACAACAGGAAAGAAAAATCCTACAGCATAAATTCCTTCATCGTATAAATCCTTCGATACTTTCTGTGCGAGAACAGCATCGTCCTCAAATTTCCTGAACAGTACCGGTACGATTGGATGTACGCTTTCAATAATATCAAACCCTAATTTGTTCATTCCGCTCCTGAAATACTCCGTGTTCTTTCTCAGTTTTTCTCTCAAGTCATCGCTCTTGTCAAGCATCTCAAATGCTGTAATTGCCGCACCCACAACCGGCGGTGCTACAGAATTCGAGAATAAATATGGACGTGAACGCTGCCTTAACATATCAATGATTTCCTGTTTGCCAGTCGTAAAGCCTCCCGTTGCACCTCCCATAGCCTTTCCCAGCGTTGACGTTATCACGTCAACTTCTCCCAGTACTCCGCAATGCTCTATTGCACCTCTTCCCGTTTTGCCGAAGAATCCCGTTGCATGTGAATCATCAACCATTACCATCGCATCATATTTATTCCCCAGCTCGATTATTTCTCTGAGTTTCCCTATATCACCATCCATCGAAAACACACCGTCTGTCGCAATCATTATGTTTCTCGCGGGATGCGGCGGAGCTTCCAATCCGCTGCGGTCCCAGATATCAGACCCTTCGCGTGCAAGCTTTAATTTTTCTTCAAGGGATTTCATATCGGAATGATTGTAAATAAGCCTGCGGGCTTTGCATAGTCTTATTCCGTCAATAATGCTCGCATGGTTCAGACCATCGGTAATTATCGTGTCCTCAGCTCCGAGTATTGATTCAAACAAACCCCCGTTCGCATCGAAACAGGAGGAGTATAAAATTGTATCCTCTGTGTGATAAAAATCTGCAATAAGTTTCTCAAGTTTCTTGTGTATATCCTGAGTTCCGCAAATGAACCTTACTGACGCAAGCCCAAAGCCGTATGTATCGAGCATTTCGTGTGCGGCTTTTATAATCTCGGGATGATTTGCTAATCCAAGATAATTGTTTGCGCAGAAGTTCAGCACCTCCCTCGGCTCTGAATCATCCGGATACCTCACATTTATGCATGCTTTCTGGTCAGAAAGAATTGTCCTTTCTTCCTTGTATAGCCCGGCTTCCCTTATTTCGGAAAGTTCTTTTGCTAAATCTAACTTGGTTCTTCTGTACATGGCGTTATGTTTTTTACAAAAATAATAAACCTCGTCTTAAAAATAAGTAGAAATAAAAAAGCCGAACCATACGATTCGGCTTTGATATATTATCGTTTACTAATTACTACATTCCGTATCTGTCAATAATTTCCTGCTTTGTCTTTCCTAATATTTCATATTTCTTTCCTACTTTCACGAAAGCATCAAGTGCTTTTTCAAGATGATGCATTTCATGTGCGGCTGAAAGCTGTGTACGTATTCTTGCCTGACCCTTTGGAACTACAGGGAAGAAGAATCCTACCGCATAAATACCTTCTGCAAATAAGTCTTTTGAGAAATCCTGCGAAAGCTTTGCGTTGAAAAGCATTACAGGTACTATTGCCGTTTCGCCGGCTTTGATTATAAGACCTGCCTCTGTGAGTGCTTTTCTCCAGAAAGCTGTATTCTTCTCAAGCTTGTCTCTTCTCTCGGTTGTTTTTGATATCAGGTCAAGAACTGCCATTGATGCTTCAACAATTGAAGGAGCAACTGCATTAGAGAATAAATACGGTCTTCCTCTCTGACGGCATAATTCAACTACTTCTTTTCTTCCTGAAATACAACCGCCGGATGCTCCTCCGAGAGCCTTGCCTAGTGTTGTCGATATAATATCAATTTTTCCCATTACTCCAAAATGCTCTGCCGTGCCTCTTCCGGTCTTGCCGATGTAACCCGATGTATGTGCTTCATCAACGAATACCATTGCATTGTATTTTTCTGCAAGCTCAACAATCTTGTCAAGTTTGGCAAGGTCGCCGTCCATCGAAAATGCACCGTCCGTAATTATCAGTCTTATTCTCTTATCCTGATGAAGTACTAACTTTTCTTCAAGATGCTTCATATCTGAATGTTTGAAAGTATCCTGCTGTGCCTTAGCAAGACGGATACCGTCAACAATTGATGCATGAATCAGCCTGTCAGCAATCATTACATCCTGATCTGTCAGCACTGCTTCAAACACACCTGCATTTGCGTCAAAACATGACGGAAATAAAATAGTATCTTCAGTTCCTAAAAACTCCGTTAGCTTTTTCTCAAGTTCTTTGTGTGTATCCTGTGTTCCGCAAATAAACCTGACTGACGACATCCCGTAACCTCTGTGGTCAAGCCCTCTGTGTGCCGCCGCAACTACATCGGGATGCGAGGACAACCCCAGATAGTTATTAGCACACATGTTTATTACTCTCTTTTCAGCGCTTCCAATCGGATACTGAACCTCAATTTCAGAATCCTGAGGTGCGCATATCGCCCTTTCTTCCTTGAATAAACCGGCAGTCTTTATTCCTGCAACTTCATCAGAAAGCGCCTTTCTTATTTCTTCTGCATAAGCCATTCTATTACTCCTATAAATTAAAAATTATTATTAATAAAAACGCACACTAATTAATCAGTGTAAATCATAATAAATCAGTGTGCAATTGCTCTACTCCACACCCATTTCCTTCAGCAGCGCAATAATATTATTCACGCTGTCAAATGCCTCCGGTGTCGCCTTTGCATCAGGTATAGATAAATTATACTTTGTCTCAAGAAACACTTTCAGTGATACCATCGAGAACGAATCAACTATCCCGCCCGAAATAAGCGGTGTATCGAATGTTACTTCTCTGTCATCACCGTCCTCAAGGTATTCATTCTTTACATATTCCAGAATTACATCTTTTGCTGCCATTTTTTTCTCCGTTTTAAAGTTTTTTAAATTATAATTTATTATTTGTTTTACATGTCATTCTCAAGCGTTGACGTATCGCCGATTTCTTCTCCCCATTCTTTTGCTCTCAGCAGTCTTCTCATTATCTTTCCGCTTCTTGTTTTCGGCAGCGAATCAACAAATTCAATCTCCTGAGGCATTGCCAGTGCAGACAACTTCTTCCTGACGAAATTCATTATTTCCAGCTCAAGCATTTTGTTCGGATCATTTCCGGGTTTTAAAGCTATAAATGCTTTTACAACTTCCATGTTCAC
>JBHELA010000122.1:0-6553 GCA_041859005.1 Ignavibacteria bacterium | reverse complement strand
ACTAAACTCTACAAAGTAACTTCGTTAGGATTTATTCTAAGGAGTATAGTAAAGTTGAGTCCTTTAATAAGTATATATATTTTCTATTTTTAATTGATTAGTTTTACATAACGTTTTCCTCAAAACTTTTTAAATAATCACATATGGAATACCTAACGGCATTCTTTTCTTTTTGCTGTCTATTGCTGCCGACATGGAATGCCTATGGCATTAACCTACCGACATTTTTTTCTTGATTGCTTCACCTGCTAAAATTCAATCCGTTATTCATTTTATGATTTTAGTATTAGCTTTTTTCGGTGCTCATCGTATAAGCACCATGCTTTTCGTCATGGTAAGCTCACCGCTCTGTAACCTGTAAAAATAGACACCGCTTGAAAGTGCCGAGCCGTTAAAATCAACCGTGTATTTTCCTGCCTGTTTAACCTCATTCACAAGCGTCTGAACTTCTCTTCCCGTGATATCAAAAATCTTCAAACTAACGAATCCTTGTTTCGGCAAATCAAAATTAATCTTAGTCATAGGATTAAACGGATTCGGATAATTTTGGTACAGCACATAACTATCAGGAATATTTTCGTTGATAGTCTGTATTCCCACGTTCTTACCGTATTTTATTGTAACGATTTTGCCTGTGGCATTTTCAACTGAATTACCGGTCACATAGAGGTTTTGTAAATTATCTAAGGCAACATACCGAGCCCAATCGCTGAGATTTGCAGGACCGTTGTATCTGTTGCTCCAGAAAACATTTCCAAGAGTGTCGTAAGAAATAGTGAAATAATCCTCAGCACCGAAATTGCCATAACTTACACCTGTAACATATACGTTGCACTGTCTGTCAATAGCGAGTTTTTCTGACTCGTCCCAATTATTTCCGGTTCCGTTATATCTTCTAATCCAGGTAGTATCACCGTTTGGTTTATAACGAATGGTAATATAATCTCTGTTTGATACAATATCGGGACCAATGGTTGAAAACCCCGCAACATAAATGTTGTTATATCTATCAATACCAATACTAGTTCCCATATCAACAGGGTTCAGACTGTTATTTTTGTATTTTCTGTCCCAAAGCAATACTCCTGATGAGTCGTATTTTATAGTAGTAATTGATGAAGAATTATTAATTGTATTAAGAGAAGATCCCGTTATGCAGATGTTTCCAGTGCTGTCAATTGCCATTTCTAATGGTGTGTCTGTTTGTTGGATGTTATCGTATCTTCTTGACCACAAAGAGTCTCCATTGGGAGAATACTTTACTGTTAAAAAGTCCCAACCGCTTGGGAATGCTATACTTGCCCCGGTGACATAGATATTCCCTGATTTATCGAGAACCATATCAGAGGGGAAATTATAAACATTAGCACCTCTGCAACGCCTGACCCATTTTTGCAAACCGAGAGAGTCATATTTAATCAGTAATAAGTCATCTTCGTTCTGGAAATCATAGGAACTTTGTGCAAAGACATAAACATTTCTGTTGTTATCAACTTTAACTACTTTCCCAAAATTGTTAAGTGTATCTCCTATACCTTGAATACCAATCCACTTTAAATTTCCGGAAGAGTCATATTTGATTGTTACACAATCTGCCCCTTGATGAACCCAAGCACTATTACCGGTTACATAAGCATTGCCTACATCATCCACTTCTAAAGAAGCCAGATTATCGTTATAGTTGCCTGCTCCGTTATAGGTTTTGCTCCAAATAGTATGTCCTGCGGGTGTAATTTTCATTAAGAAATAATCATTGTAAGTACCGCTGTTAAGACCTGCAACATAAACATTGTTTTGTTTGTCGAAAGCAATAATATTTCCCGTACCCACAAAATCCTTTTTTATCCATTCCTGCTGATACTGTGCGGAAAGATTATTAATAATTAAAATATGGGTAAGCATTACGATTACCCATATATAAAAACTAATTCTGTTATTTCTTTTATTGTAAATTTTCATATTCAAAAATTAAGAATTAGATTTACTTAATCAATAACATTCGCTTAGTATCCATAAAATCATTTGATTCCAATCTGTAAATATACACACCCGAAGACAAATGAGAGCCGTTAAACTCGACGGTATATTCGCCTGCTGATTTATATTCATTAACCATTACATTCATCAAGCGTCCCAAAACATCATAAACCGTTAACTTTGTAATACCCGACTTAGCAAGAGAATAACTGATTTTAGTTTTTGGATTAAAAGGATTCGGGTAGTTTGTATTCAATCTATATTTATATGCAATGTTTTCAGGTTTTATGCTGTTGTTAGAAGTTAATCTAAACGGCTGATTCTTGTTATAGCCGTATTCCGAAGTATATAACCCGTTAACAACAAAAACATAATCTCTGACCATTGACTGGTCAGGAGGAATGATACTTTCAAATTTTAAATCAATTATTGCTGTAGTGTCCATAACAGCAAACTCATTATCAATTTCACTAAGAGAAGATAAAATATCTCCATTGACGGCGTGAACAGCATTTAATAAATTTAACTCGGTCTTTGTGAATCCTTCATAGAAAACAGGAACTACTGAAAAATATGACATAGCGTAGTCAGAATTAAAATTAATATCAATATTGTCAACAATATCTTCTGTTTGAGCAAAAGGAATAATTACATCAGAAACGTTAACTCTTTTAGAAAATGGCTTTATGTAAGTATCTGAATTTGTGTAGATAGAAATACTGCCTGCCCAATCTTTAACACCGGGCTGAATCGGAACCATAACATCAGAACCAATTTCCCCTATTAAAGCAAGACTATCTGAGGAACCTTTATACCCTTTTGATTTTAAACGGTTTTTATAAGATTTCAGCTTTGAGTATTGAGAGGTGCTATCATAATGAGAGTTTACAAAATCATTACTTAAGCCTGTTATTTTAGGAGTAGGTTGACCGTACTGGATATAAGGAGCAATATTGTAAGAACTGAAGTTCTGGGTTGCATAATCGGAAGAAGAGACATCTTCGGAATAATACATAACAATATCGTTAGATTCCGTTATACCGATTTTAGAGTCGGCAGGATGGTCAATAGCGAAAAGTTTAATCTGGTCAAAATAATTCACATCGTTTTCTGTTTCCATTATTTGTATAGTAATTTTATTGCTGTCAATTTTGGGTACAGTGTTTAACTTATAAACATCAGTGATGCTCTGGTTTACGTTTTCTGAAAATTCAGAGTGATGAAGGATATTGTTTTCGGTGAAGTATTTACCCCCTGATGTATCGTTTCCTAAAACGAAAATATAAGGACAACCGCCGCCGGCTAAATTAGTCGTAGGATTTATTCTAAAAGTAGGCGACCAGTCCTCACCGGAATTATTATACGCTCTTAATTTAGCAAAGAGATGAAGTGCTGTAGGTGCATAATCAACAGGGCAATAGCTGAATGATGAATATGATGCGTTCCGCAAAAGAAAATGAGGGCTAGATTGAAAAGACTGCGTGTAAATTTGATTATTATAATTATAAGGCCAATACAACCAGACATTTGGATCACATACGGAATAGTTCCAATTATAGAGAACGGGTGAACCTTGAACAGTAGAATATAGAGCCCCGGTCTGTCCTTTGAATAAAGTATAACCATACTGCTGACTTCCAATCATATTGCTTGTGATGTTTGTTATGATAGGAGGTGGGGGATCAGGAATTATTTCAAATTGGTTATAGACATATCTCATGAAGCTAGCAACTACTCTCATATTAAAAACATACGAAAAATCTAAAATTGCTAGCATTAAATTTGGAGGTGGATTCGTCCCTCCAAAAGCATCATAAGAAATATTTTCTTGATCCATCCGCTGATAAAAAGGGGTTAAGAGTTCACCATAATTATCATTATTTTCGGTAAAATTGTTGTCGCCATTTTTATGGTTTGATGGAAATCTATCAGCTACTTGATTAGTTAAATATAATAAATATCTAAGAGGATTAGTCTTACTATTCAAATTGATAGGACCACCATCAAGAGGGTGAATTGCAGGTAAAACTGCATTTTGCCAAGTTTTATTATTGAAATTATTTGGCAGAAAAGTTGATTCAAAGTAATCTGGGTCCTCGGGGCAAAAAGGAGAACCTACAATGTGTGGATCATCGTGTGCATGTGCGGGAACACTACTATCTTCAAGAAGATGTATTATTCTACCGACGATATTCCAACAAAAATTTTTTGAGAATATTCTTCCTATACTATGATCGCTGTATATTTTATAAAGAGGTGGATAGGGAGGGGTAAAATTTACTATATCACCAGTACCGTCCCTTTGCATTCTTTTAACTTTAAAATTATCATCATTCTTATAAGCATTTTTTAATCCATTATACTCTAAATAAAAATGATAATTCCCATAACTACAAGGTGGATTTTGGCATCCAATACCGGGTGTAAAACCGGGCTTATATAAATGAATTTCAATGTTACCATCCCACAACTTTTGAATCTCCATATAAGCGTTTTCGTATTCGCAAGTAATCACACATGTCGCATTAAATTTTTGTATATCTCCCAAATCTGCATCCCAGAAGTGAGTAGATGTATGGCCATAGTTACAAAGGGCTCCGTATTGATAAACAATATTATTCATATCTTGTAATTGTACTCCATCTTGTATGTTGGACATATGAGTATTCATTACAGAATTTCCCATCTCTGGATAATATTGCTTTACTAATTCCCATGCATTATATGTAACATGAGCATGTGAATCTCCCCACATTCTATCTTGCGAAATTGTATTACTTATTAGAATAAATATAAAGAGAATTAATAATAAGTTTATTTTCTTAATCATAAGGTTTTTAAATGTTATTGTTTATTTTAAAATTCATTTAAAATCTTGCATAATTATTATTACTTTTAAAACAAAATTAAAAATTATATCTGTATGAAAAATTCAAACCGATTGAATAAATGCTTTTCCCACAATCACATGAATTTTCGGTAAAAATTAATTTATTATCCAAACCGAAAGAGAGATTTTCGGATAAGCTATAATTAATGCGAAGAAATGTGTTATAAAAAGGGTAAGGAATGATAATCCCATAGCCTATTCCTGCAAATGCAAATACTTTATTACAAAATAAATTTATACCTAATCCAGGAGTAATATGTGCTCCAAAATAATTTTTTGCAAGATCATTATTTACCGATATGCCCATATTTAAATAGAAGATACTCGCAATAAATCCTAACTTTATATTCATATCAAATGCAGCATAACGAAGATTTTCATTGCTTGAAAATATTACACCTAAAGAGAGGGATGCATAATCGCCGTTCTTTTGTTTCAATGTCCTATTGCTTTTTATTATTTGATTAGAATCAGTAGTGATGAAATGTTTTGTTTTATTTGATGGTATATTCTCATTGTTTGTAATACTTTTTAGCGATTGGGATTGTAATGATGAGAGTGAAACGAAAATTAAAGCTATCGTTTTGATGATATTTTTCATACTAATGATATAAGTTGTTAATAAACAAATTCTTTGTTTGGTTTTGATTGGAAGTGGTTCGGATTCCGAGATTTTATTCTGTGTTTTTTATTAGCCGCTTTGGCTGTGATGCTAATTGCGATTTATTCAGAATGAAATTTGGGGAAATGAATTTCTTATTCCAATCGCTTTAAAATCGTTAAGGTCCCTTTTTCATTTTCGTCCCTTTCATTCTGTTTGAAATAAGTATAGTTAAGGTATCTTAAAAAACATCATTCTGATACTTTTTTATTAAACAATTTGACAATTAGTTAAACAAAAATCAACACACTTTTTAAGTTACTGAATATCGCTTATGTACACGACAATAATTTGCTAAGTGTATTAAACTCATGAAACTTCTGAAAAAGCCGCTGCAGATTCCTGTAATTTGACTCGTGCTTGGCTCCGGTGTTTAACCTTATGCATATCTTATTCAACCGGACATTTGAGGGCATTATTAAACCTGTTACTAAATTTGATAAGTATTTTATTCTTGCTTTATTGCCTGTGAAATTTGATTGAACAACTTTTCTTAATTTTTTATAATGATAATGCATTTTAACTGGCTCCTTTCTTATGTTGTTATTTAATTAGTGGTTTAATTATAATAACATTCGATGAGCCGGTTTTGCTTTATCTTCGCAATTTTTTGTCGTGTACAGAGTCATTCTCTTGTACCTTTTTAATTATGTATTTTTTAAGGATTAAATTAATTAAGTTTGTTTACGTTTTCCTCAAAACTATTTAAATAATCACATATGGAAGCAATAAAATCTAAGCCTTTTACATTAGGACCGCGCAGAGGTCAGTTTTACGATGTTAATGATATTCTTAAATCAGTTGACCCTGTTCAAAAAAGTGAATTAGATAAGTTCGAAAAACTTGACTTAATCTACAGAACTCTTTGCGGGATACTCTATAATTTTGTACCAACGAGCGGACATCCGGGTGGTTCAATCTCGTCAGGAAGGTTCGTTGAATCTGTTATTTACAAGACAGCCGATTACAATTTCTCTGATCCGAGACTTGAGTCGAATGATATGTTAGTATATGCTGCGGGTCAT
>JBHELA010000098.1:0-4578 GCA_041859005.1 Ignavibacteria bacterium | reverse complement strand
TCCCGCAGGCGACATCATCCACTTCTGTGAACCCGCCGCAAGAAAATCTATTTCATGCTTCTTAACGTCCATCGGAACAGCTCCTATGCTTTGTATCGCATCCACTACTAATAGCGTTCCGTATTTATTCAGTATTTTTCTTACCTCATCAAGGTCATTCCTGTATCCGAGAAACTCAACCGAACTTATCGTCAACACGTCTATATTGTTCTCTGATATTACTTTCTCTACATCATGAAGCTCTATTTTCCCGTTCTTCGACGGTATCGGATAATTCTTAATTCCCCTTATCTTCTCCTGATTCATCCATGAATAAACTACTGCTGGAAATTCTGAATCTGCGTATGCAGCACTCTTGCATACATCAGCGGATACCCCGTTCGCAAATATGTTTAGTCCGTGCGTCGTTGATGAGGTCAGTATTATATCTTCAGGACTTGAATTTATTAATCGTGATATCTTTTCTTTAAGTCTGATTGGTATCTCATTATTGAATATACTCAGATTGTAGTTCGTTTCCGTAAACTTATTTATAAAATCAAAAAGTCTTCTTCGTGTCTCAGTCGAATACGGTGCATAATGCGCTGAATCAAGATAAACACAGCTTTTCGCCATCGGGAACAATTCTCTCGCCTCTTCAAAATTGCTTATGTTCATTTCTTTTTCTTCTTCCCCTTCTTTACTTTGGGTTCATCCAGGTTGCTCGGATAATAATTCTTGTAGTTCTCGTAGTAAAATATTATGTACTCAACATACTTGTACGGCTCCTGCCAGTTATTAAGCGTTCCGCCCGGCGGCCTGCCCGTTTTAGGCCATACAAGCCTGTGTATCGAATCCTGATTCGCCGCAAGGTAAGGATAAAACTCCTTCACCTCAGACCATTTATTGTAATCCTTACCGAAATAATTTGCTATAGTCATTGCATCCACAACCCTTCCAAGCCCCGCATTATAAGCCGCAAGTGCAAACTTGTACTTATCCTCTCCCGTAAATTCGAACGAGCCTACAAGTGTCGCATAGTAATACATTCCCGCTGTAAGATTATTCGTCGGCGTTTTTGTATCCTCAAGATTCAACTCGTTCTGTAATCCCTGCCCTGTCCTCGGCATTATCTGCATGAACCCGTATGCTCCCGCACGCGAAACCGCCTCCGGATTAAAATACGACTCCTGTCGTATCATCGCCAGTATCAGTCTCCAGTCAAGCTTGTAATGATTGCAATGCTGCTTTATCAAATCGCCGTATTGCTCAACAAGCGACGCCACGTTGCCTGGTGAAAAATACATGCTCTTCTTGTCTATCGATTTAACAATCTTTTCGTACTGCTCAAGATTCCAGGCACTATCATTCATCATAAATGATTTATTGTATGCAACAATATCAAGTATGTACTGCCAGTTAACTAAATAATTTTCAAGCTTTACTAAAATATATCCGGAATTGAGTGAATTACTTTTTGACTTCATTGTATCTTGTGAAGTAGGAAAGAATGCATCGTTGCTCTCAGTAGTCACCTTCTGCTTCTTTGGCTCAAATACATTTACTAATGCAATTCCTATTATCACCAGTAATAGCAATATCCCAAGCCAGACGATATAATTCTTCTTTATGTATTGATTTATCTTATTGATATTATATATACTTATACTTTTCCTAATAATTAAATTAATTATTTCTTTCTTTATTAACAGTATAAAAAACATTCATAGTTTAAACTTCTTCAATTTGTTATGCTACTGACAATATTTTTCTTCGATTCTGATTTAAAATTATATTAATTGTATTCTTTGCGCCCTTTGCTCTTCTTTTTGCTGCTATCCGTAAAAAGTTGTAATAAAAACAAACTTTTCAAAGTAAAACATCCTTATTCTACGCGGATCTCCCGCAAGCAATCAATCTATATTTATTTCCGTGTGAATCTGTTTTATCTGCGAAAATCAGCGTTCTATTTGTTTTTCTCTGTGTTCTCCGTGAATTCTCCGTGATCTCCGTGAACCAATTTCAATAAAATCTTTTCTTTTGATGTGATATTTAAACTTTTTCCCGATTCATCTTGTCTTACTACTGAACGATTTAAAACAGTTGATTATTAAATTAATTCTGTTTAATCTTGGATAATTAATAAATGGCAAACTGGATAAAAATGAACTAAATATTCAAAGTGATGATAAGTTAATTATCGAAGAATTCTTAAACGGTAATTCTAAAGCTTTCAACTTAATCGTTCTTAAGTATCAGAAACGTATTTACTGGACGGTTAGAAGAATGGTGATTGATCATGATGATGCCGATGATATTACGCAGAATGTTTTTATAAAACTGCATTCTGCACTGAAGGACTTTCGGGGTGAATCAGCTTTGTTCACTTACTTGTACAAAATGGCTGTAAATTTTTCCCTGAATCACATTAAAAAAGTTAAAAGCAAACAAATGAAAGAAACAGTTATCACTAACGATATGATTAATAACATCTCTGACTATAGTAATTACTCATCAGGGTTCGACTCTGATAACAGGTCCAGACTCATTGCTGAAGCTGTAGCAATACTGCCGGACAAGCAGAGAGCCGTTTTTAACATGAGGTTCTATGATGAACTTTCCTATGAAGAAATTAGCTCGGTTCTTGACAAATCCGTCGGAGGACTTAAAGCAAATTATTTTCATGCTTTCAAAAAGATCCAGTCGTTTCTTAAAGATAAAAAGGCGAAAGGAGAAATTGACTAATTATGAATAACAGTAATTCAAACAATGAAGAACTTTTGTTTAATCTTCCCGATTATGTTGCTGGTAAAATTACAGATGAAAATCTTTTACTCAGAATTCAGTCTGAATTAAACTCTAATCCTGAATTCAAAGCTGAGTATGATTTACTCTCTGAAACATACTCTGCCGTAAAAGATATGAAATTCAGCGAACCGCCCGTACATTACTTTACAAACTTGGTTCCAAAGATAAATGAAAAGATTAACAAGCAAAAGGAAAGCAAAGGCATTGCAGGCTTCTTCAGGCTGTCAAACCTCGTGAAATACGCTCTTCCCGCTGTGTCGGTCGTCCTCTTGATTTTCATCATAACATTTTCCAACAAAAACGATAAAGACGAGTCTATGTTTACTCGGTACAGTGATACTATCAGCGAAATAATGAAAATTGATTCAGAAACATCGAATGAATCCATTGATGATGAAACCGATACTTCTTTGGAATCAACCGAAGAGGAAGAGTTTACCGACTCTGAAGATGCATCTGAATTATCAGGTATTGAAAATGGAAACATCATTGAGTTCTATGACGAGAATGGTGATTCCGAAGATGAATACTTTTATTATTCGGATTTCGAAACTCTCACACAGATTGAACAAAATGAATTAATTAACGCACTTTCGGAAACAAAATTTTAATAAACTAAAATAATTATGAAAAACACAAAAATCTTAATTCTCGCTATCATCCTGACCCTTATTGCAGGTTCAAACTTATTCGCTCAAAAGGATACTTCCCGCTCAAGAGAAAAACTGAGTAAAGTACTCAAGGAAAAGTTAATCGAAAAAGTCGGGCTTTCAGAAGCTACTGCCGATAAAGTAATGGAAATCACTGCCGAACACAGAAAAGAAATCAAAGCTCTGAAAAAACAGATTAAAGCTCTTAAAAAAGAAATTTATGAAAATCCTAAAAGTTCTGACGTAAGCTCGAAACTCGACGAACTTGCAGCTCTTCAGGAAAAAACTCATAAAAGTAGTATGGAAATGCAAACTAAAATGAGATCTTTGCTGACACCAACGCAAATCGCCGAAACAATGGCTTTCCAGAAAGAAGTAAAGAAGTTCATGAAAAAGGAAGTTAAGAAAACAAAGAAAACTAAAAAAGATAAAGAAGACCGTAAAGACAGCAGCCGCTAATTTTTCTGTAAATCACATTGTAATTCTAAAAGAGCATTGCCCCTCCGCAATGCTCTTTTCTTTTGCCCTTGACTTTCACAAAAAATATAACTATCTTTAATCAGATGTCAATATAACACCTAATTAGCAATATTTGTGTCATAAAATTAGCTAAATTTCATCTTTAATGACTTAAATAATTGTTAATACAGCATTTCTAATTATTCTCCAATAAAAGTACGGTAATAGTCCGATAATTATACGTTTATAGTACGGTGTTTTCGGCTTTATCTCGGTATCTTCTCTGTATGAAAAGTATAGTGAATCCCGTCCCGCTGATAAAGACTTTGTGTGAAATCAAACAAAAAAATGTCATCCCCGCATGATCTTGGCGGGGATCTAATCATTATTCTTTACAATTCAGCTTTTAAGTTTTACATCCCACCAAAAAATTGTTATCATAAAACCTCTACAGTTTAAACATACACTCGTATAAATATTTTATTTTTCCTATTCAAATTTACCTCTCCTCGCCTTAAGGTTCGCAGTAAAAAATACAGTTTTTTCCCTTCACAATTCCTTTTCTCCATTGAATATCCCTCATTTTTTGCGTATTTTTCATGTTTATTAAATTTTAACGCTACTATGTATAAGAATTTGCCCGATAATTTTTCGTTGCCTGATTTAGCAGATGAAATGCTTA
>JBHELA010000374.1:0-4232 GCA_041859005.1 Ignavibacteria bacterium | reverse complement strand
AAACTTACCTGCTCTGATACCGGTATAGAGAACTTAATTGTTGTAACAGGGTTAAACGGATTCGGATAATTCTGACTTAAATTGAAATCAGCTGCAATCTGACTGATTGGTGTTATTCCAACAGGACTTATTGATGAGCCGTCAACCCAGATATTTCTTGGACCCGTACCGGCAAAAGAAACGATACCGGCATAGTTTACTCCGTCCCTGATACCAACAACGGAAGGGTATAATACACCTGTTGAAATGTTATTTGCTACTACTTCACGAAAACTTGAAGCTAATCCTGCTAAATTAAATCCTGATTTATATAAGATAGTATCACCTGATTTATAAGCCATTCTGAAAGCACCCTGTCTTTGCTCATTGTCAATTCTTGAAAAGGTAACACTATTCGTCTGACTTACAAGTGTTGTTCCGGTAGCGGAAAATGGAATTGTTGGAGTCTTTGATTTAGCGACAATATCAGTTTTTCCACCGTTATTTAAAGAATATGTTACGATAATTTCACCGTCATTTCTGTCAACAGCCATATGCGGGTCATTAACTTCTCCCGCATTTGTCACATCTAACTGAGACCATCCTGTTGCAGTAGCCAGATTAATAAGGGCTATTTTCATCAACCTTATAACAGGCGTTGCAATATTATATTTCAAAGCAACATAAAGTGTATCAGTAGCTAAATGTTCATAATCAATCGTTAGATGAGAGTCGTCAAGATTTCTGACCGTATCAAGTGCCCATGATTGTCCCCAGTTGGTTGAATATGAGACCAGAGATGCATTTGTATTTCCGCTTGCCGAATCAACTCTCTGAAATGCGATATACCAGTATGTTAAAGCAGCAGAATAGACAAAAGCATCAGATACGATTGAAGGGCTTCTGTATGAAATACCCGCAGGTCTGTTGAGAACCAAAGAATATACCGGAGCGCCCGAACCATCAGACATAATTTTCATAAACCACAGGGCACAGTTATTAGTAAAAGGAGCTGAACCGAAGCTTAATGCAAATCCTAATTTGAATGTGTTGCTTGATGAATCTGCGACATAAAAATCAAATGAATTAAGAATGAATCCCGCGTTCCATTTTATTGTCCAGAGAGGAGCCCAGTCTGCACCTTTGTTTGTGGATTTGTAAACAAACAGTGTATCTCCCTGGAGATTGTTCACGGCAAGGTAAGCATTGCCAAGTGTATCAGCCCTTAAAATCTGATTTTTTCTGATACCATCAACTCCGCCCATAGTCTGGCCTGTATGAACCCTTACATCACCGGGACCCCAATCGGGAGTGTTGTTTTCCCAGTTTCCATTCTGAACAACAACACCCGGAACCTGATTGTACGGAAGAGTTTTTGATGTTCTATCTGAATGTTTTGTGTTAAAATCAGAAAGTAGTTTTAAGTAATTTTCCTCATTTTGTGTTTCTCTTGCTTTAACTACTTCAGACCAATCCTTTGCATATTGAGAATTGTCTTGAACAGGAATGATTTTATCATCTCTTAAATCCTGTGCGAAAAGTGTTCCTGTAAAAGCAAGCATAATAACTAACAAGTAATATAGTTTTGTTCTCATTTCTATCCTTTCTCCTTTAATTTGTTATTAGAAATGATAATGCTGCATTACTGTTAATAGTTCCTATAATTGAATAGTATTTAAACATATTACAATTATTTAACATGCTATTAAAGAGTTGTTGCAAATTCCTTACTTCAATAATAATCGGAGAATTTAAAAGAGGTTATTTAGATGTGTCCTAAAGCTATTCAATAACAATTCTATGCAGAAGCCACTCTTTCATTATTTTAGCGTTATAACGTTTATAAAATCTCATAGCATTTTTATTCCAGTCAAGGACTGTGAACTCGAGTCTTCCGCATTTATTGCTTTTAGCAATTTTAAGTAATTCATCAAAAAGCAATTTACCGATTCCTTCGTTCCTAAATTTTTCAGTGACAAATATGTCTTCAAGGTATAATGTTGGTTTTGCAAGAAAAGTAGAGTATGTGAAGAAATAGAAAGCGTAACCGATTAACCTGTTTTTGTTTTCTGCGACAAGAATGTTGAATAGAGGTTTTGCTCTAAATGCATCCGCAATAAGTCTTTTTATTGCCAGCGTGCCAGGTGGTTTAAGCTTTTCGAATTTTGCAAGTTCTATTATCAGCTTGCTTATTTCTTTCGCATCGGATATTTTTGCTTTACGAATTAAGAAAATATTATTGCGAATGTTCATTTTAGTTTAATATGTTAGTGTGTAAATTACAAAAATTCAAAGAATATGATAAGTATAAAAGTGCCCCATAAAAGAGTAATCTATCTGTGTCTATTTGCGTCTGCAATAATCTTTCTTGTGAGTATAAATACATTGGCGGATGACGATTATGAAATAAAAGCTGTTAATGAAAAACTGAAGAGTTTTGATGTAACATTAGGAGAATCAGATATATCCGAAATAATTGCAACAGTTGGGAAATCGTTTCTTGGGGTGGAATATGTAGCAGGTACGCTTGATAAGAATATTAACGAAGAGAAGCTCATCATAATGATTTCTGGGTTAGATTGCGTAACTTATGTCGAAAATGTGTTAGCTATCTCAAGTGTTATAAAGAAGGGAAAAATAAATCTTGAAAGTTACAAAAGTGAGCTGCAACTAATAAGATACAGAAACGGAGAGATAAACGGATATCCTTCACGGCTGCATTATTTTACAGATTGGATTTATGATAATCAGCAAAAAGGAATTGTAAGAGATGTCACTGAGGAGATTGGCGGGATACCCTACAACAAGAAAATTGATTTCATGACGACACATACAACATCTTACAAGCAGCTTGAAGGAAACAGTGAGTTTATAAATGAAATGGAATCAATTGAAGCGAATATGAACAATCGAAATCTCTACTATATAAAAAAGAGTGAGGTTGATAAATATTATGATAAAATGCAAACAGGTGATATTATAGCTACGACAACGAGTATTGATGGGCTTGATGTAACGCACACAGGTTTTATTTACAAGGAAAACGGAAAGACGAAATTCATGCATGCTTCGATTACAAAGGGGGAAATAGTTATTTCAGAAGAGGAGCTAAAAGAATATCTGAAAGGTAATAAAAAACAAACGGGAATTATCATAGCCAGACCGCAATAATAAATGCAACATATCGAATACATTCTATTATGTTTCCTGTTCTATCTGACGGGTTCAATACCGACTGCATACCTGATACTTAAATTCAGACACGGGAAAAACATTATGCAAGAAGGTTCAGGAAACGTAGGAGCACTAAATTCGTATGAAGTAACAAACTCAAAAGTAACGGGAATATTTGTTCTGGTTTCGGATTTTTTAAAGGGTTTTATACCATCATTTGTTTTTCTATCGGTTGCAGGATATAGTTTGGAAACGATGTTAATACCGATAGCTCTGCTATTAGTAGGACATAATTTTTCCGTGTGGTTAAAGTTTAAAGGAGGCAGGGGACTTGCAACAGCGGCGGGAATATGCGTTGCTCTCGAACCATGGGCTCTTTTGATATGGTGCGCTCTTTATATAATTTCTTACGTAGTATACAGGGATGTAAATTTCGGAAGTATAGTAGCATCGATACTATTACCCGTTGTATATTATGTGGTTAATCCGATAATAAATAATTCGGGTAAAGACATAAATACAATGATAACGTTTATAATTGTAATGTCGTTAATAATACTCCTTAAGCATATAAAACCATTTTTAGAGATTATTAAATCACACAAAACGAAGCAAAAACCGATGAATTAATATAATTAATTTACTGTTTAAATTTTGAATCAGACCAATTAAAATTTAACTTTATTATATCAAATGAGTAAAAATCCACGAATAAAGACAGTAGAAGAGCTTAATGAAATGGCAAGACAAATAAGGCGAGACATTATCAACATGCTTTTAATATCAAAATCAGGGCATTCTGGCGGTCCGCTCGGAACAGCGGATATATTCGCAGCATTATACTTTAATCTGTTACACCTCGACAATGAAGATCCTTATTTTGAAGGAAGGGATTATGTTTATCTTTCGATAGGTCATATAGCACCTGTTTGGTATGCTACACTTGCACGCAGAGGCTATTTCCCGCTTGAAGAGCTTAAGACTTTGAGAAAAGTAAACGGAAGACTGCAGGGACATCCTGCACCGCTTAAGACACACGGATTGCCGGGGATTGAAATTGCATCGGGCTCACTTGGGCA
>JBHELA010000112.1:0-3072 GCA_041859005.1 Ignavibacteria bacterium | reverse complement strand
GTCGCCCACTTTGGAACGAGCTGTGAATTTGAAATCACAACCCTCGGTGCATTCGTATGTGTTTTAAAAACCGCCACCGGCTTTCCTGATTGCACAAGCATCGTCTCATCATTCTCCAGAATCTTAAGAGTTGCAACTATTGCTTCATAGCATTCCCAGTTGCGTGCTGCCTTGCCACTCCCTCCGTAAACTATAAGGTCGTCGGGTCTCTCAGCAACCTCACCGTCAAGATTGTTCATCAGCATTCTCATCGCTGCTTCTGCTTGCCAGTTCTTGCACGACATCTTGTTTCCGGTCGGTGCTTTTATATTCTTCGCCATATTATATATTTAGAAATTAAATTTAAAAGGTATGATGCAAAATAACAGAATCCTCCCTCAAAATATATTAATAAATTATGGTACTTAAAAGAATCTTTGTTCTTAATAGTATTGCGTTGAAAGAAATAAGGTTCTTCTGATGAGTGAAAACATTTTTTAAGATATATTTTTGTTTATTAACTCGAAAAACGCACCCCTAATTCAACCCTAATTAGAGTACAAGGAGAGTGCAAGATTAAGAAAAAACGGAAACGCGATTTTCAGCGAAATTTTAGATATTTTAAAAACAGAGAAACCGAACTATTTATTTTTTCGGGTATAAATATTTTAGATACACCTCTCATTATTAGTCACAACGAAAATGGAAAGTCTGACATTTTAGAAACGGTAAAAAAATATTTATGTTTTGAAATTCAACCGTTTTCCAAGAAAACAAAAATAATACAAATAAAAATGTGTCACAATTTTGAAATTTGCGGTGATTAATAGTGGGAGGAGGAAGTTGATAGCTGATTGTTGATAGATAAAATGCGAGCTGTAAACACCTATATCAAAATTTTTGCTCCTTACTATTTTAACCTTTAATTTATTTTTAAAAATGAACATCTTTCAGATTGTTTAAATAATGATAATATATACATGAAGTTAGCTACTGTTATAATGGCCGCGGGCAAAGGCAAAAGAATGAGGAATCCCGAAAAATCAAAGGTTATGTTTGAGCTTAAGAATAAGCCGATGATTGAGTACGTGATTGATCTTTCCCTGAAAATACATTCCGACCTGATTATTCCTATAGTCGGACATCAGAAGCAGGCTGTGATTGATTTTCTTTCATTAAGGTTTTCACACAATATTGAAAGAATTAAGTTTGCTCATCAGGATGAACAGCTTGGTACGGGGCATGCTCTTATGCAAACCAAAGATATACTGAGTGATTTTGACGGAGACGTGCTTATACTCTCAGGCGACGTGCCTCTGCTGAAATATGATACTGTGATAAAATTTCTGAACTACCACTACGACAATCATTTTCAGGCAAGCCTGCTTTCTGCTATATTTGAAAATCCTTTCGGATACGGCAGGGTTATAAGGAATGCAGACAGCACGTTCATAGATATTGTTGAAGAAAAGGATGCAACAGATGAACAGAGAAAGATAAAAGAAATTAATTCCGGTATTTATATCGTTGACTGCAAGCTGCTTTTCGAAGCACTGCAGACTCTTAAAACTGACAACTCACAGGGAGAATATTATCTTACGGATATATTTAAGTATTTCAGAGACAAGAATATAAAGATTGGAGCGGTGCCTGTGGATAACAACGCAGAGATAACAGGCGTAAACACTGTTGAACAACTTGAAGAATTAGAAAAATTAATTGATTAAAACATGTCAGAAATTATTTTTAGTGTTTCGGGAGTAAGAGGAATTTATGGGGATTCCCTTACGCTGCCCGTAGTCGTGCATTACACGCTTGCCTTTGCAAAGTTCTGCAGGGACAATAAGAAGAGCAGAAAGATTGTCGTCGGCAGGGACGGAAGGCTCATGGGCGATGAGGTTTCAGCCGTTGCAGTTTACACTTTATCAATAGCAGGATTTGAAGTGATAGATATCGGTGTTGCACCCACGCCGACCGTACAGCTTGCAGTTGAGAAGCTAAAAGCCGCAGGAGGAATAGCAATTACTGCCTCTCACAATCCCCAGCAATGGAACGGACTAAAATTTCTGGATTCAGACGGAACGTTTCTTAAAAGCAAACAGATAGATGCAGTTAAGAAGAACATTAAAACAAAGAAGTTTAACTTTGTGAACATTGACAAGCCTGCAAAGGTGAAAGGAGATAAAGCCTGGCTTGACAAGCACATTGATTTAGTTTTAAAACTGAGAAACCTGAACATCAGGAAAATACGAAGCAGGAAATTTAAGGTCGTTGTTGATGCCGTAAACGCATCGGGTTCAGTAATTGTCCCTAAACTTCTCAAGAAACTCGGATGCAATGTTATAGAGCTTTATTGTTCAGGCTCAGGGAAATTCCCTCATACTCCCGAACCCTTACCGCATAATCTTAAACTGCTTTCAAAAGCTGTGGTAAAACTCAAAGCTGATATAGGTTTTGCAATAGACCCTGACGGCGATAGACTTGTTCTGATTTGCGATGACGGCAAACCGTTCATTGAAGAGAATTCAATAGTAACCGTAGTAAGAAACATTCTTAAGACAACACGCACAAAGGGACAGAAGGTTTGCGTGAATATGTCAACGACAAGAGCAGTAGAAGATGTTGCCAAAGATTACGGAGCAAATGTTTTCAGAACCCCTGTTGGCGAGATAAACGTTGTAAACCAGATGAAGAAAGTGAAAGCAGTCGTCGGCGGTGAAGGCAGCGGCGGTATCATAGTGCCGAAAGTTCATTACGGCCGTGATGCCAGCGTTGGCGTGGCGCTTGTTCTGAACGAGCTTGCTGATTTCAAAGGCAAAGTTTCAGAATACAAAAAGACTATACCTCAGTACCACATTGAAAAAGCAAAGATTGAAACCAAAGGTGATCCCTCAAAACTTTTGAAGAGGATTGAAAAAGAATACAGAAAGAAGAAGTGTAAAGTATCGACAATAGACGGTGTTAAGCTCGACTTCCCCGAATACTGGATACATCTGAGAAAGTCAAACACAGAACCGATTATAAGAATAATAACAGAAGCAAAGAGCAAAGCAGAAGCAGTAAAAATACAAACAGCATTTTTAAAGAGTTTAA
>JBHELA010000100.1:0-6044 GCA_041859005.1 Ignavibacteria bacterium | reverse complement strand
TAAATTTCCATTAGGAACGATTGTCGGTAATTGATTCAGAATCCAAGAACCGATTGTTATTCTCTGGAATGTTCTTTCATAACTCAGGAAAATATTAAGAACCCTGGAAAGATCTTTAGTAGGAATGAGCGGTCCTCCAAGGTTTACATTATAGAGGTTATATCCCTGAGATTTAGTATCTATCCAAGCGCCTGTAAACTCATCAGTGATAGCTTCAACGGAACCGGTAAATTTATCTGTTCCGCTTCTTGATGATACGTTAATAACGCCTGAGAGCACGTTACCGTATTCTGCGCCAAAACCACCCGTTAAGACTGTGATTTCCTGTAAAAGGTTGTTCGGAATGAACGCCCTTGAGGAACCGTCAAAAAGGTTTGTGGTTTCGACACCGTCGAGAATAATAACACTCTCATTAGTACGGCCGCCTCTGATGTTTATAGAACCACCTCTTTCATCCTGAACAACACCAGCTGTTTTTGAGACGATGTTAGTGATTCCGCGTGTTCCCTGATTCTTTATATTATCAGTTTCAATAATTCTTCCGCTTTGTTCGACGTCAATACCTTTTCTTGGAGCTTCGATTTCGACTACTTCGGTTTTAATTTCACCCGCAATTGATAATCTGAAATCGGCTTTTGTTCTGCCGTCAACGGAAACTCTTACATTTGTAATTTTTTCTGTTTCGTAGCCGATGTATGAACATACGAGTGTGTATGTACCGACATCGACGTTTAAGATAACGTATTCACCGTTATCATCTGCTACCGCACCCATATTAGAACCATCAATTTTGATAACTGCACCGACTAACGGAGCATTGTCTTTGCTATCAATAACTCGACCACCAATAGAACCTGTCGACTGAGAAAAGACACTTATGGGCAGGATAAACAAAAATGCAAATAGAAAAAGGGAAATAATCCTAAAAGTTGTATTATCCCTCATTTTTCCCTCCGAATAAGATTTATTTTTAAAAATGCAACCCTCAACAGTTTTCCTGATTGAAGAGGGTTGCTGTAAATTTATTAATTAAAAGTAATCAATTATTTATTTAATTAACATCATTTTCTTAGTTTCCGAGAATCCATTAGCTTTCAGTGAATAGAAGTAAATTCCACTTGAAAGTTTTGCACCGTCGAAAGCATAGTTGTATGTTCCGGCTGAAAGATTATCGTTAACTAATGAAGAAATTTCTTTACCTGATAAGTCATAAACTTTCAGAGTTACGAGTCCTGCTTTTGCGACTGCAAACTTGATATTTGTTGTCGGGTTGAAAGGATTCGGATAGTTCTGTGAAAGTGAGAACTTTTCAGGAATTTCTGTTGATACTGTATTTATTGACGAGAATGTAACAGCTGATCTCAAGAAGTAAACATCTTCCAGTGATGCAGGTGCGCCGCCATTGAATACACCGGCTACGTTACCTTGTGTTGCAATCATGTTTGCATAGTAAGTTGAACCGGCATTGTCATTCCATTTTGAAATACTAACATAACGCCAGTCTTTAATCGGACTTGCAGGATTTACTTTTCCTTTTATTGGCCAGGTTGAACCGCCATTGTTTGATGCAAACAACCAGATATCACAGTTTGATGTTGAATCTGTTGGGTCAACAGTTCCGGATACAGCAAAGAAAGTAACGAATATTGCCTGACCATCTGCTGAAACACCGATGTTTGGATGTGTCATGAAACCGTCGTTGTAAGCAATACCAGCGTAAGGATTATAAGTTACATTGTTTGTATCTGCAACGACCTTAACACCCGTTGCCTGTGACCAGAAGAAAACCTTTGCCTCTACCAACGGATAGTAACCTGATGCACTCTGAAGCAATCCTTCAAAAGTAACAACCGGGGTATTTCCCGCGTATGCAATACTGATACCAGTTAACGGACCGTAGTCTGTGGCAAAGAGAGTATCTGTACCGTAAATGTGGTTAGTTGGTGTCCATGTATAAATCTTTGTAGGTGTGCTAAATGTTGTTCCATTGTTTGTAGATTCCATGAAGTAAGCTTCAGGAAGTGTATAATCAATGTATGCAATTCCAAGTCTGCCGTCAGCTCCGCGTGCAATAGGATGCTTTTCAGCATTTGCTACGTTCGGCATATGATTCCAGTTTGTCCACGTTCCCGGGGTTGAACTGACATCTGTGCAAAGAGTTGAGAATACAGAGTCACCACCACCGTTCTTTGAAGAAATCATCATGAACTTGTTGGTTTGAGTAAGGTCTTTTGTCGGCATTATTCTTCCCCAGATGTATAAATTCAATCCCGGAGGGGTTAATCTTGTGAACGAACCTGCACCCGGTGCAAGATCTTTATAAGCCATACTTCTTGTATCGGTTGTAGCAACATCAGGATCTGCAGTGTGAGTTGTTACAAGTGCTGTACCATCGCTGAATCCATCAATAGTTGTGAATCCGCTTCTGACTGAGGGAACATCACCGATGACTGTCCATGTAGTACCTCTGTTTGCTGAGTAAAGATAAGAAGAATATCTTGTTCCGTCTAATCCGTTTGAATTATACATTGTAACGGCATGGATATTATCCGGTATTAAAGGATCCTGCCAGATTTGTATTGGTGAACTGTTTGACGGATAATCAAGTACAGTTTGTTTACCGGTATTTACCGCAACAGTAACAATACCGTTCGGTGATTTATCGCTGCCGGATCTGAACTTGCTTACAAAGTCTTTAAATGACGGTAATCCAAATAAATACGGTTTTCCGTCGACTCTGGTTGTTGTTACGTTTTCACCAAACATCATTTTGTGAGGTGTCAACAAGTACTTCCATTCTGCTTGGCTGAATTGTGCGCTAGCGGTACTATAACCTATAAAAGCGACCAATGCAACTAAAAGTAGTTTTTTAAGCATTTTTTATCTCCTTTAATTTTATTTTAGGAAAATTAATTTGTTATAATATAGTACTATTTTAAAATCTTGTCAATATATAATTTAATAGCAAAGAATTAACAATTTTATAACATTAAAGCCTTATTTCCGACATACTAAAAAATAAATATCATTAAAACAAATAATTGACTTGCATAAATAAATCGTTTCCTATACTTTGCTCGCCTTCCAGGGTCTTACCAGCTGCATGATTCGTGAATATAGAGTTCTTTAAATGCATAAGTTCTTTGTTTAATTCCGGCTCATTTTTGAACACATCCAAAGCTATAAAAAAATTCATATTTTCTTTAGCTTTTTTAATTAAATAACCCTCATCAATGACCTCTCCCCTTGACGTATTCACAAATATAATATTATTCTTCATTTTGTCAATACAAGATTTATTAATGAAATTCTTGTTTTTAAGTTCAAGTGGAATATGTACAGTTATAACTTCTGAATGTTTGAGCAAATAATCAAGGGTGTAATAATTCAAATCGCTGTTACTTTTCACTACCCGTAAATCAGTATCATTTGCAAGAACTTCCATTCCAAACGCTTTTGAATATTTTGCTACTAAAGAGCCCACCTTTCCTGTTCCTATAATTCCTATTTTTTTTCCGTTGAGAGTTTGTCTTTTATAGCTCCAGTCAGTAAATTTCCCTTGCCTGACAAGAAAATCGGCATGATTAAGTTTTTTGAAGCCTGCAAGGATAAGTGCTAACGTGTGCTCAGCGGCTGAGACTGAATTTCCTGTTTCAGAATAAATAATTTTTATGTTTCTTTTGGAAGCATAATCAGTATCAATATGGTCAAGACCTTTGGAAGCAGTACATATAAAGTCAAAATTGCATCTCGAAAGGAAAAGTTTATCAATTTTTCTTTGAGATTTTATAAAAAGTACTTTGTAATCCTTTGAATGGGACAAATGCAGCAGCTCGTCATTTGAAAGACCGTATCTTATTGAGATGTTAAATTTGGATTTTCGAAGTTTATTTAAATGGAGCAGATTTAATTTATCGGCAATTAAAACGTTTATCTTCTTAGTATTTTTCATACAGTTAGAATTTTCGAAACTGATTTTGCATCATCAAAAGAAAATGGATACGGTGTAGAATTAAAGAATAATAATTATTCTTCGCTTTTCGCTCTTGGATTTTTTAATGCCTTTGATATTAATCCGAGCATTTCATTTCTTCCTTCGCCAGTTACGATGGAAAACGGTATAAAGTCAACGCATAATTCTTCATTATTAACAATCTTAGCACATCTGTATATCTGCTTATCCATTTTATTCTTTGAAATCTTATCAGATTTAGTAAGAACTATTGCATAAGGAATTTCATAGTATTCGAGCCATGTTACCATAAGCTCGTCGAGGTAAGTAGGTTCGTGTCGAGAATCTATAAGAACAAATACCATACTGACATTCTGCCTGTCGCTAACATATTGTTCAACAAGTTTTCGCCAACCTGCACGGATTTGTTCGGGAACTTTTGCATAGCCGTAACCGGGTAAATCAACGAGATAAAACTCCTCGTTAATTAAGAAATAATTAAGCTGCCTTGTTTTGCCTGGAACTGATCCGATTTTCGCAAGACATTTTCTATTACATAATTTGTTTACCATTGAAGATTTACCGACATTTGACCGACCGACAAATACAAACTCAGGCAGTACTGACTTTGGTAATGTTCTTAAATCGTAAATACTCGTAATAAATTCTGCAGTTGTAATCTTCATTTTAAATAGTAATTTTAAATGTCCGGATAAAAATACCGGCTTCTTTATGTACTTGTTTATTCAAAAAATTAACAAAAAGATACCAACAAAAATAATAAAAATGTTTAATTATTGAAATGACAAAATTAGTACTATATAGAGTCTAATTATTAATAATACATATTTTCTTTATTGTATCGTTTGGCTTTTGATACTGCGACATAAATTTCCAAAAGTATATTTTTCTAATCTTTAAAGAGTTAAATGTTCTATTATGTGTTATATGTTTCCGCATATACCACCAAACCCTCTCTATAGGATTTAAGTCAGGTGAGTAAGGAGGCAAGAAAATCAATTCAAGTTTCCCCTGGTTATTCATCAGAAAAGGCTTTAACATTTTAGCATGATGATATCGTACATTATCCAATACAATTATTACCTTTCCTTTACTTTTATGCTTTCTCAATACTTTTTTCAAAAACGACTTGAATGTTCTCGCATTCCCTTTCGTGGCAGATTGAGCTATCACCTGACCGTTAAGTGGGTTTACACAACCAAAAAATGTTTCTCTTTCTCGCCCTCTTTGTTTTGTTTCAATCCTGGGCTGTTTGCCTTTTGTTGACCATTTATATGATATTGTCGCTGTATTACTCAAACTGCATTCGTCTAAGTAGAGCAGAACATCATCATTTTTTAGATCGTAGAGTTTTTTTTATCAACTCTTTGTGTTCTTCCCTTAGTTCCTTATCTTGTTCCGGATAAAATCCTTTCCCTTTTTGGAAACTCAAACCTAATTTCTGTTTCAAGATTACATAAATGTTAGCTTTCTTATAGCTAATATGGTATTTGTTTTCTATAAAGTCTATTAATAACAGCCCATTCCAAGTTGCAGTATTATATCCATATTCTTCTGGGGATTTGTTTAAAACAACATCCTTTAATTCTTCTAATTCAGATTTGCTTAGTCTCGAAATACGCCCCCTCCCACTTTTATCCTTTAATCCCTCTAGTCCATATTCGTTAAAGTTATTTACCCAAACACAAAAACGGCTGTGAGACCTATCAAATATATCCTCCAAGTCCCTTGAACTTTTACCTTTTGCAATCTGAATTAATGCCAATAATCGAACACCTGTTAAATAATCAGCATTGCTACGAAGAATATCTAATAAATCTTTTGCTGAGTGATTAAGTATTTCTAATTTTCTCATCTTTGCCCCTTTTAAGTTTAAGCAAAGATAACAAATATATATCTAAAATTGTATTGTTAAATATTAGACTTTATATAATATCAACTAATGCAGGTGTTAACTGGACTCAAAGCAATACAGGGTTGCCTGCAAATACATCTCGCGGCAGACTTCAGTTTGAAATTTCAAAGTCCAATCCTTCAATAATGTTTTGCCTGGTGTATCATACTGCTGCAA
>JBHELA010000037.1:0-3935 GCA_041859005.1 Ignavibacteria bacterium | reverse complement strand
ACAGGATTCCACAGAAAAGACTTCGGGTCTTCAGAAACTAGTAAAGGCATATCCGGATTTTCTGGAAAAGGGTGAAGACAACAAATTATACTGGAAAGACGGTACAGTCATGACGTATGATGACGGAATCGAAAAAGACTTTGAAGAAATGCTTGATAATCCTGATTTAGAAGATATGTTTGACCCGCAATATGTTGCAGGACCGGACTGGGGGGAGCCTCCACCCGTAAACAGTGACCCGGGAAGGATAAGATATGAGCCGTTCTTTGCAAAAATGTACGGTTCCTCTCAATCGGAAGTATCGCGAAATTTGAGAACAATAAAATGGTTTGGAACGAGCGTACAAGTAAATACTGTTAATAATGTTGATGAAAATTTTGAGGCAGTGATTGAAGACCTTGAAAAACTACCGGAGAAATTTCATAAGTATTTCAAGAAGACTGCTGGCACGTTCAATTACAGAAAAATCGCAGGCACGAACAGACTGAGCACTCATTCTTACGCAATAGCTATTGATATAAACACAGATTACTCCGATTACTGGCGCTGGGATAAATCAATGAAATACAAAAACAGGATACCCTATGAAGTTGCCGAAGTGTTTGAAAGGCACGGGTTCATATGGGGTGCAAAGTGGTATCATTACGACACAATGCACTTTGAATACAGACCGGAATTATTAAACTAATATGAAAATCAGAAATCCTAAATTCGCAGGAAGCTGGTACAGCAACAATCCGGAACATCTTTCAGACGAGATAGATTCTTACTTGATTGATGTAGAATACCTTAACCTGAATACAAAAGCTATAATTGTTCCTCATGCAGGATATATGTTTTCAGGCAGAACGGCTGCACATGCATTTAAGCAGATTAAAAAGGATGCGAACAAAGTAATTATTTTAGGAACTGCGCACCGTTATCCGTTAAACGGGTCGTGTGTAATGGATTATGACTATTACAACTCACCTCTCGGCAGGGTAAAAGTATCAGCGGACGTAAAGCTCATCACAGACGAAAAGAGCGTGGCGGCAATACAAGAAGCTGATGACGACGAACATTCGATTGAGATAGAAATTCCGTTTCTGCAAAAGGTACTTACTGATTTTGAGATATTGCCAATAATAGTAGGCAAGACCAATGCTTTTGAATTTGCAGATTTGCTTGATAAATATTCAACTGATAATTCTGTAGTTGTTGCCTCGGTTGACTTGAGTCATTTTCACAGCTATAACGAAGCACTTAAGCTGGATCACTTTACTATTAATTTAATACTTGAACGGAATTCTTTAAACATAAAGAAGGCTGAAATCGACTCTCCATACGCAATCGAAGCCCTTATAGAACTTGCAAAACGTAATAACTGGAAGACAAAACTTCTTGATTACAAGAATTCGGGAGATATTATTAATGATAGAGAATCTGTTGTAGGATATTCGGCTATAGTATTTTACGAAGATGAACAAGAGCAGTACTTCACTAAAGCCGAAAAGATTGATATGGTAAAAATTGCGAGGAACACAACAGAGATGTATGTTAAAACAGGAAAGATATTTAAAGGAGAATATCATTCAAAGAAACTCGACAAAAAACTTGCCTGTTTTGTAACGATAAAAGAGGGATATGAGCTACGGGGATGCATTGGTACGATTGAGCCTGTTGACACTCTTTACAACAGCATAATCGAAAATGCAATTTCTGCGGCGACCAGAGACCCCAGGTTTAAGCCAATAAAAGAGAACGAATTAATACATCTTAATTACGAGGTATCTGTACTTTCTGTGCCCGAACTATTTGAAGCTGAATCAATAGACGCTCTTTTGAGAAATATTAAAGGTAAGGGCGTAATAATTTCCAAGGATATGCGGAGGGCAGTTTACCTGCCTCAGGTATGGAAGAACTTTAAGGCTGAAGATGCCTTCCTGAGCAGTTTATGCCAGAAGGCAGGGTTAGTCCCAGAGGAATGGAAAAATTATAAGTCAATGAAATTTTATGTGTTTACACTTCTGGACTGAATTTTAACTTCAGCCACGAAAGATCTATGACACGCAAAGAAACCTAGGGACACAATAGAACACTGATTGCACTGATGAAGCGGATTTACACAGATAAAAACAATATGAGATTTTAACATTGAAGGTAACAGAGGACGATCTTCACGGCGAATCTGCGACAAGGAGAGCATGGAGAATTATTAAACTGATTATTTCACGGCGGGTCTTGTGGAGTTTTATCACGTTTATAAATGAGTTGGAGGTGAGGCGGAAAACAAGAAATAATATTTTACAGATGATATATGAAGACTAAAAAAGAAATTAGAAACGAGTATAAATCAATGAAGTTCAGGGCGGGTATTTTTCAAATTAATAACACAAAGGATAATAAGGTTTTCCTTAAAACTACTTCTGATTTAGACAGGGCTTTTAATTCTGACTTATTTCAATTAAAAGCGGGAATGCATTCAAACCGTGAATTGCAGAAGGACTGGAATAACCTTGGGGCAGAAAATTTTGAATTTAAACTTTTTGACGAACTTAAAATAAAAGATACCGAGACACCAGAATATATCAAAGAAGAGTTAAATGAATTACTGGAAATGCATTTAACCGAATTAAAAGGTAATGGACAAAACTTATACTAATGTTTTAATGATAAAGCCCGAAATCGTTGTGTGCAGAGGGATTAAATAAGATTTTACAATCTGATTTGACAATTACGTTTATTTTAGCCATTTTTGTAAAGAGTGAAAAGAATATTCATTAAATATTGCAGCATTAAAACCATAACAGTATTAGTAATTTTGTTATCGTTTAATTTGGTTTCTTTTGGACAGGACTTACACAACTGTTTGTGCGCTCCTGAAAAACCGAAAGTCGAAGAGAAGAAATCCTGCTGCAGTAAAGAAGAAGAGCCCGCAATTACAAAGGAAGCTGATGACTGCTGTTCGGTAAATGGAGCTTCATCTTGCGATGATTGCCAAACTTGCAGTTTTGAAAAGAAAGTTGAAAAGGAACAGGGCGCTCTGAATGAAAACAAAATTGCAAAGACAGAAATTAAAACAATAGTAAAAGAATCACAAAACTTATTTTCTAATACAACAATAAAATCTTATCGGTCAGACAATTCGCCGGGCATCCGTACGAAAGTCTTTCTTGAGGTCTCCAACCTGCGCATTTAGAAACAAGGGATTCCTACATCCGCTTTTAAAATGTTTCTAAATAAATTTCAAAATGAAAAATATATTATCGCTCGTGATAATGCTTGTAATAATAACAAGTATAACAAGGGCACAGTTAAATCCGCAAATCAACAGCATAAACGGTATTGTTTACGGCGCTAATGAAAAGGGGAAAGAACCTCTTGAAGGTGCAGTCGTAAAATGGATTAATACCAAGAAGGGTACAGTAACAAATTCTGAAGGCAAGTTTGAGATTCGTGATAATGGAATTCAGGATAGAAGGCTTGAGGTGTTTTACGTAGGGTATACAAAAGACACTATTGAAGTCGAGAATAAGAATAACATCGAAGTTACGCTTCAAAATAATTTTTCTACGCAGCAGATAGTTGTCGAGAGCGAACAAAGCTCTTCTTACATAGAGGACGGCAAAACAAAGATCGAGGTGATATCGCAAACAGAGCTGAAGAAAGACGCCTGCTGCGATCTTTCAGGCTGCTTCGGAAAGAATGCTTCTGTGGACGTTGCGGTTACGGATATACTTACGAATACTAAGGAGCTTAAAATTCTCGGGCTTGACGGCGCTTATACACAGGTGCTTGTTGATAACATGCCGATAATGTCAGGGCTTGTGACTAAATATGGCGTTACAAGTTTGCCGGGTACACTTATAAACAAGATAATGATTTCGAAGGGTTCTAATTCTGTAATACAGGGATATGAATCAATCAGCGGAATTATGAATGTGCTTTTAAAGGAT
>JBHELA010000124.1:0-13636 GCA_041859005.1 Ignavibacteria bacterium | reverse complement strand
AAAGGTTATTCTTCAAGAGGTTCAAATCCTTTTGACCAATACACAATTAATAATGGTCAAATCACTCTTTCCAGTATTGTTGAATGTTATGATCCGCCTACTATTTCATTTGCTAGTTTATATGATAATACATTAACTCGGGGTAAAATAGTATATAGAAATATTAAGGATAATATAGATGACCTAGTTGAACGAGCTATTAAATTAAGAGAAAAATATTAGGTCGGAGTAGTTTAATACGGAAAAAAGTGAACTTGATTTTTTCCGTGACACTCTGGTGACAGTTTATATAGAAATGAGGGGATTTTAGAGAAAATTGTTCCAAAGAGAGAATGGATAAGTAGTTGTTTTATAGATAATTTAGCTAAATCCAAATTTTCTTGAAGTCCCTGTCACTCAGGAGGTCGCGAGTTCGAGTCTCGTCGATTCCGCTCAATAAAATAAGGTAGTTACAAAAAAATGTGACTACCTTTTCTATTTTCCGGCTACGATTTGACTACGAATAAAAAGTTTATTTCATTATTTTACAGAATGGAAACAGAGATAAAAGTCCCATTAAAATTTATTTGGTTTGGTTTGATGAACAGCCAAAACAATTTCAATAACATTTAATACCCTAATTAACTTATGCAGAGTCGTTCGTTTTGAACTCTTTATTTTGTTATTTTATAATATTGTGATATATCGAAAATATGAATTCTTTGAAATTTATAATAACACTTCACGGATTATAGTAATGTATTGTTATGCTTCAATGGAATTGGATAAATTAAATCATTAAATTTGTAGAGAAAGGATATAATAAACATGAAGTTTGAACTTTCATCTACCATGATAATGCTTCTCATCAATACAATGATATTGATAGTACTGGCTTTTTATACTTTCAGGCGGCGCTCTGTCAGTGGTTCGCATTATCTCGTCATATTGCTTTCTGCTGTTGCCTTATGGTCCCTTACTGCCTTCTTCGAGGAGATTGCAGATACCATTCCCATGAAAATATTCTGGTCAAAGTTAAGCTATATGGGTGTAGTTTCAGCTGCGACGCTGCTATTCCTTTTCATTCTTGATTTTTTTGGACTTGCTAAGTACAGTAAATTTAAGTTTCAGGCTTTGTTTTGGCTAATACCTTTAATCGTTTTAATCGCTGCTTTTACGAATGAATTACATGGTTTGGTCTGGCCTTCAGTGACTTTTGAAGATAGCCTGTACGGTCATAGGGTAATTTATGAACACGGTCCGCTGAAGTGGGTTATGGCTGTGTATTCGTATTTGTTGCTTGCAGCAGGTGCAATTATTATCATACGAACAGCAAGATCAACTCACCAGCTTTATCAGAAGCAACTCCTAACTCTCCTCGTTGCTTCAATCGTACCTTGGGCAGGAAATCTTTTCTATCTTACAGGGCTTACCCCTCCCCACATTGATCTTACACCTCTTTCGTTCACTGTCTCGGGAATTATGATTTCAATTGGAATTATCAGGTATCGGTTTCTCAATATTACTCCGATAGCTTATGATACACTTTTCAGGAGCATGGCAAATGGTTTACTGGTATTGGATAAATCTCAGAGGCTCGTTAATTTCAACCCTTCTTTGAGGACGATGTTGAATCTGTCTGATAGTGATATTGGAAAACATGTTAATGATATACAAACATTAGGAGAGGATGTTGCCAAACATCTCTTTAATACCGACGAAGGACATTCAGAGTTGAAACTCTACAGAGAAGGAAATACTCGTTGGCTCGACATCAAAGCATCATTAATCCAAAACCAATATGGAATCAAGGTTGGAAAACTCTTCAGTTTCTGGGATATCACGGCGCAGAAAAGTGCTGAAGAGGCATTGTTATACAGCGAGGAACTCAACCGAAAAATTTTGGCAAACATACCTGATATTGTTTTGCAAACAAACCTTGATGGTATTATCACATATGTTAATGACCCTGAACTAACAGATTTTCCGCTTATTACATCCGGCAAATTACTTGGCAGGAGTGTCTTTTCTTTCTTTGCTAAGAATGACCGTGAGAGTATTCTTGAAAACACACGGTTTATTTATAAAAAGTCGCTTGGGTTAAGAGAGTTCACTCTGCATTTTGATAATTTGTATATCCTTGAATGCGAAGTGAACGGCGAAGTAATGCGTGATGTGAATAATAATCCTACAGGAATGGTTTACGTAATAAGGGATGTTACTAAACGAAAGAAAACAGATGAAGCTTTAAAAGAGAGCTTATCCCGCAACCGTGCACTTCTTGAGGCTATACCTGATATTATGTTTGTTTTCAATAAAGAAGGTTGTTTTATTGATTGCAATACCGACAATCCTGATGAGCTTTTACTGCCCCCCGAGGCATTTCTCAATAAACATGTTTCGGAAGTACTGCCTGCAGAACTGGCTTCTTTAACACTTGAGAATCTGGAGAAGGTGTTTCAGAGCAGGCAAACACAAGTATATGAATACCAGTTGGAAGCTGGAGGCGAACTCGAGTTTTTTGAAGCCAGAATGGTATTTAGTTCAGAAGATGTAGTTTTAAGCTTAGTTCGCAATATTACCGCGCGAAAGAAAGCCGATGAAGCTCTGAAAGAAAGCGAGCTGCGATTTAAGGAAGTACTTAAGAATGTTGAAACTGTTGCTGTTCAGGGTTATAATTCGGATGGTACCGTTACATATTGGAATAAAGCTTCGACAAAATTCTATGGTTTTGAAGAGCATGAAGCTATTGGCAGAAACATTCTTGACTTGATTATTCCGGATGAAATGAAAAGTGAGGTTCGGGATGCAATTCTTCAAATGAAAAAAACCGGTAAACCAATTCCGGCTTCTGAACTAACTTTAAAGCGGAAAGATGGCTCGTCGATTACCGTGTACTCATCTCACTCTTTTGTCAATATTTCTAAAAGCAAATCGGAATTTTTCTGTATTGATATTGACCTTAGTAAAAGGAAAAAAGCCGAACATGAATTACTACAAAGTAACAGAAAATATCGCGAACTTTCTACTATGCTCCGTTTGATGACTGACAATATGCCGGATATGCTCTGGGCAAAGAATCTGAACAAAGAGTATACTTTTGTAAACAAAGCCATTTGCAATAACCTGCTGAATGCTGCCGACTCGCAAGAGCCGCTTGGAAAGAACGATATGTTTTTCGCATTACGCGAACGCAATTCTCAACCTGATAATCCCGATTGGCATAACTTCGGAGAGATATGCAGTGACTCCGATGCGATAACACTTGAGGAAATGAAACCCATGCGTTTCGATGAGTTCGGCAATGTGAAAGGCAAATTCCTTTTCCTCGATGTGCATAAAGCTCCGCTTTTTGATGATGAAGGTAAACTCATTGGTGTGGTTGGCTCTGCAAGGGATGTAACGGAAGCAAAAAAAGCCGAAAACCAGCTCCGGAAGCTTTCACGGGCGGTGGAGCAAAGTCCTGCAAGTGTTGTTATTGCTGACCCGGATGGAAACATTGAATACGTAAATCCAAAGTTTACTGAAATAACGGGTTATACTCTCGAAGAATCTATGGGGAAAAAACCCAGTTTATTAAAATCAGGCGAACAACCCGATGAGTATTACAAGGAGCTTTGGGATACCATCACTTCAGGAAAAGATTGGCGTGGCGAATTCCTCAACAAAAAGAAGAATGGTGAGTTATATTGGGAGTCTGCATCCATTTCCCCGATATTCAGTAATGATGAGAAAATAACTCATTTTATCGCTGTAAAAGAAGATATCACAGCCAGAAAGCTGGCTGAAGAGAATCGTGAAACGGCGATTGCTATGCTTCAGACTGCTCTTGCACAATCACCCTCTGGTATTTTAATTGCCGATGCTCCTGATGTTACAATTCGATGGGTTAATGAGGCTGCATTAAATATACGAGGCAATTCGGAACTTCCGTTGACTGGTATTGATTTAAGCAAACATTCAATTTCGTGGCAAATCTACAGGCTTGACGGCACTCCGATGCCCCCCGATGAACTGCCGCTTTCCCGTGCAATATTGAAAGGCGAAACTGTTCATAACGAAGAGGTGTTAATTCGTCATGTAACAGGCGAAGACCGCTGCGTTTCAGCCAATTCGGCTCCTATTCGTAATGCTGCCGGAGAGATTATTGCAGGTATTGTTGTCTTTCATGATATTACCGAAAGCAAAGAGCTCGAGGAAAGCTTGAAACATCAATCAAGCTTACGCGAATTATTAATGGAAGTATCTTCAGGTTTTATCAATATTCCGCTTGAGAAGGTTGACGAGGCAATTAATAAATCGCTGGGAAAAATGGCGGTTTTTGTGAATGCCGACCGTTCTTATATTTTTGAATATGATTGGGAAAATGGGATTTGTAAAAATACCTATGAATGGTGTGCCGAAGGTATCGGACATGAAATCGCTAATCTCCAAAATATTCCTATAAGTATTATGGAAGAAACAGTTGTAAACCATAAAAAAGGCGAATCGGAGTTTATCCCTGATTTATCTTCACTACCATCGAGTATTGGTAAAGAAATACTTGAATCGCAGGGGATTAAGAGTATGTTAACAGCTCCTATGATGAATGAAGAGCATTGCATCGGCTTTGTCGGATTTGATTATGTTCGAGAGTTCCATATTTATAATGTTCAAGAAATGCAGATGTTGAAAATCTTCGCGCAAATGCTTGTAAATGTGAAAATAAGAAAAGAGATTGTCGGGCAGATTATGATTGCAAGAGATAAAGCAACAGAAAGCGACAGATTGAAATCCGCTTTTCTTGCCAATATGTCACATGAAATCCGAACTCCGATGAATGGCATCATAGGGTTTTCCAATCTTCTTAAAGAACCGGGTCTTACCGGTAATGAGCAGAAAGAATATATTGATATGATTGAAGAAAGCGGGACAAGGATGCTTAATATCATAAACGATATTATCGATATTTCAAAGATAGAAGCCGGACTGATGGAACTTAGTATCTCGGAATCTAATTTAAACGAACAAATTGAATATATCTATAATTTCTTTAAACCTGAGGCGGATGCTAAAGGATTGAAGCTTTCTTATAACATACCTTTTACCGAAAAAGCAACTACTATTATTACAGATCGCGAGAAATTGTATGCAGTTCTTACTAATCTGGTAAAAAATTCCCTCAAATATACCGAAGAAGGTAATATAGAATTCGGTTATATACGCAGAGGCGGGGAGATTGAGTTCTACGTTAAAGATACTGGAATAGGAATCCCAAAAGACCATCAGGAATCCGTATTCAAACGTTTTGTTCAGGCAGACAACAAATATAGTATAGACCGTAAGGGAGCAGGTTTGGGATTGGCAATTTCGAAAGCATATATTGAAAAATTGGGAGGCAGAATTTGGATCGAAAGCACTGTTGGAAAGGGTTCTACTTTTTATTTTACACTGCCGCAGAATGTCAAGCCTGAAGGAAATCTTAAGATTCATACTACTGTGCCTGATAAAGAAGTTATCATAGAGGATTCTCAGTTGAACATTCTTATTGTTGAAGATGATGAATTTTCGAAAATATTGCTGGAAAAAGTACTGAGGAAAATTGTAAAAAGGTTGTTTAAAGCCCGGACAGGCGTTGAAGCCGTTGAACTTTGCCGTAATAATCCTGATATTGACCTGGTTTTTATGGATATCCAGATGGCTGAAATGGACGGATATGAAGCCACGGCGCAGATAAGACAGTTTAACAAAAAGGTTGTTATTATTGCTCAAACTGCCTTTGTTCAATCAGGGGATAGGAAGAAAGTAATGGACGCCGGTTGCAACGATTATATAGCAAAACCTATTAAAATATCAGATTTGCGTACTATGATTCATAAATATTTTAACAGATAGTTCATTTAGTTCTGCTGAGTTTAAAGTCTCTCCTCATTCCTAAGTTTTGCTTAGGAATGAGGAAATATCAACTACCTGTTTAACACCAACTCAATATAACTGCCATAACTCGCCGTATAACCTTCATGACTTCTTGATATCAATTCGATCCTCTCTTCTCCTCCTCAACAAGTTCCGAAGCAAACGAAATCAGTCTGTATAATTTTACAAAGTCGGTAAAGCCGTTTGTGCAGTAGATTTCAAACCCAACTTATAAATACAAGAATATTTTCCCTAATACGTAGGATATTCTTGTTTATACAATCTGCTGGAGTCTTTTGCGTATTGACTATTTCAGCGTAATGAAAATACGAAAACTTGTTGCCTTATCGCTGTTGTTTGAAACACTTAATCTGTAATCCTTTGTTACTTCTATCGTGCTTTCGTAATCCTTTTCGGGCTCTATTGAAACCTTTCCAAAATCCATTGAACCCTTTTGTGTATCGTCAATAAAGGACAATATAAGCTTTTGACCTTTCTTAGCGAAAAATACAAATTCTTTTGTACTGTTGGCTGCAACCTTTTGTTCCCAGACAATTGAATTTGTACCCTCTTTTTCAAAATCAATTCGTTCAGGGGCTTTATTGTCTGTGGACTCTGTTGTTGGCGTCGTAGTAGTCGTAGGAGTTGTGGTAGTCGTAGGTGTCGTTGTTGTCGTGGGCGTCGTTGTTGTAGTAGGTGCAGTCTGCTGCGTCTCCTTACCATTCTTAGTGCTTTCGCTTTTACAGGCACTCAAACTGAATAACATTACTGAAACAAAAATAACTTGATAAACTAACTTTAGATTTTTCATTCTTATTGTATTATTTATTTATTAAAAATTAATTTCATACACAAAATTAAAAACGTGCAATAAATACTAATATTGTAAATAAATTTTTTATAATAATCATTCCCATATTTAAAAAGAAAATTAAATAATTTCATCAAGGATGTGTGAGGATTGGGCAGACGTGCTTTGTGTTAAAATCTTTTGTCAAACAGTAATATATCTTTTCTCTGCGGGCTCTGCGTGTCAAAGATACGCCGCGGCGGACGATAAAATCTAATATGCCCGATATAAATTTATTTGTTATCTCTGTGTGCTCCGTGAATTCTCTGTGAGCTCTGTGAACCATTACCAATATAATCTTTTCTTTGTTTGTCCGCTTAGGCGGATTCGCCGCGGAGAACAGCTCTTGCTGCGTTGTGACACAGCCATTCCTGCACGGCTTCGAATTGCTGACTTATTGTTTTACGAAGTGAAGTTCTTGAAGTTTGTTTGCTAACATATCCCGTACAAAGAGAAATCTATATTCTCATTTATATAAATCAGAACAGCCGAAATTATCGTAATCCTCCCTTGCTTTCAAATATTTATCCTTATAAGAAGAATTAAGGGAATCAAATTTATATTTTTGCAGTGCTTCGTTCAATGTCTCAATCAGGTTTTCGCATTGAATTCTTTTTGAATACTGCGAACCGTCATTTGAAATTATTACAAAAGCCTTCGGGTTGCTTCGCAAATATTTGATAGAGTATTTCTCCCCTGTGTGCGGATAAACATAACCCTGCTTTGGCTTCGGATATATGTTGAAATCAGAATCTTCAAACGTTGTTTCATACTTGCTGCCTTCTTTCGTTTCCAAAACCATTGAATGTTCCATTATCCAGTAATCGTTATACTGATTATTCGTTTGTCTGATTTTAACAGTTACTGCATTACCGGTTTCTCCGAATTTATTAATTAAGTTTCCAGCAATAGTGTGACCAACAAAAACATTAAAATTGCTGTACAAAAATAGTGCTAAGGCAATAATCCTGAGAGTAATTTTAGTCGTACCGGATTTCATTATTGTTGATACTAAAATGATTATTAATGAAATAACATAACCCACGATAAGAGCAGTTATACTATATTCTGCAATTGAAAATAATATTGATGTTATGATTTCTGCCAATGGTTTTTTATTCTTATATTACGTATTTCATTATTCTTTAGAAATCCATTACATATCCGGGTACAATTGTAATAAAGGATTTAAACTTCTTAGATACTTGACTATATATATGATTTATAAAGATCAATAAATTGAGTTTTTACAGTAACGCAAGCTTTCAGCTTGCGATATTGTTCTACTTCCGTCATTATACCGTTATTCTTATATCCGCGCAAATCCGCCTTATCAGTGCAATCCGTGTTCGATTTTTTCTTGATTTAACTACCATAAGTATAATTCCATGCTTGGGATTGGGGCTTATACTTAATGCTGATGATCTGTTGTATTACACGAACCAACTATATCGTGGAATACATCGTGCAATGCAGTTAAGTCCGTTTTAATCTCTTCATTAGTGCAGTTCGCTTTAATCTTTGCGTTTAAAGCTTCACTGCCCGCAACTAACTTAGCCAGATTTTCTTTTAATCCGGTTACGCTTGCAAATTCCGCAGGGATAGTCGAATTCTGCCACGCTACTGCTTTCTCCATCATCTCACCGCTGCGCTCTCGAATAGGGGTATAGTTCCCATCTTCAACAGGATGAAAAGTCTGACCCATAACCTGATGAAAATCTTCCCTTTCCTTCCATTCAACTTTAGTTTGAGAAGATGCAATTGAAGATACAAATATCAGCAATGCCAATACGAAAAGTGCCGTTAGATTTTTCATTCTTAATTATTTTATGTTTAATAAATATTTTCGATTATTATAAACTTATGTGATTTTTGTTGTAATAATTTATTAATCACTTCGACCAATTTTGTTGTCTGTCTGAAAACCATTGATTAAAATCAAAATAGTAAATATTGGAATAAAGTTTCTCATTCCGCTATTATCTTTTTATAATTACCTTTAACTCGCAAATAGGTCTGTTAAAATGAAACTTTCAAGACATAATTGTTTGTATAAGTCTGATTTCAGTCAGAAATAAAAGTTCAAAAATCGTTTACTAATTTGTGAATCACTAAGATGTGTTCGGTTATTCCCTAAACTTAATATTTGCTTTTCCCTCCTTCTCGTGCTTTACACAGGAAGGAGGGTGCTATGCAAATTTATTTTATCAATAACATAGTCTTTGTTTCGATGTAGTCTGCAGCAATGAGTTTATAAAAATAAACTCCGCTGTTAAGCTTACTTCCATCGAATGATGCTTCGTAAGTTCCCGGTTGTAATCTTTCATTTACGAGTGTTTGAACTTCTCGACCCATAACATCATAAACTTTCAACAATACTTTGTCATTCACTATCGTTCCATTCGGGAATCCTTTTACTATACTGAATTTTATCTTAGTCGTAGGGTTAAACGGGTTCGGATAGTTTTGATGCAGCCGGAATTCATTTGGAATAATGTCGTCAATTTTTCTTATGCCGTAAACCTGTTCGTATGCAATCGAATGGTCGAACACTTCGTTTACAAGCTGAGGTGAAACAAGGGTTGTCGCGGCAGCATTTGGATGGCTATCGTGAGCATCCGTTGCATACTGAGGAAGCATATACCCATTTGTGTTTGCAAGTTTTGAAAAGAAATCAAAGACGTAAACATTATTCGGGAAGGCACCGAATTCAGGATCGAGACCCTGTGCCAGTGTATCCTTTGCCCATTTACAAAACTGTTTCGACCACATCGCTGAGCTCGGTGTTGTTTCTAATTCAACAAGCGGTGCATTTGTCCATATTACAAAAAAATTCTGAGGTCGCGTTTTCATTACTTGGATTATATTTCTCCAGTGCCACTTGTAATTGTAAATGGTTTTATAATCCGGAGATAATGTGTCAGCAGGTTCACCAACTCCTTCGATTGCTGATGAAGGGAAGCATGATTTTACCATAATGATTTTATTACTATTGTAATAAGAGGAAATGCTTTCGGGCGTATTCATCTGGAATATCTCGTGCCAGAGAAACCACTCATTATCGAAGTTCACAGGGAACCAAAGTTCACTCATTGTAATGGCGTTTGCACCTGTATACCCGTGTGCATTGTTATAGATTGTCATCTGCTGTGGCACACTGGTACCGCTTCCGTTCGGTCCCCAGATACTAAAGCCTGTCGAATGGTGAAAAAACATACCGCTTCTGAATTTTACCTGAGCATCCGCAGGTGTAATATATACTGTTAGAATAACTAAAAGAGAAAATAATAATTTCATTTTAAATACCTCCTTTAAATATTATAAGCACTTAAAAAACTTTTTTCAGGGATGTTTTTTATATTTGAATGTACAAGAAAATTGGAACACATTCAATACTTTATCAAACGAATTATTTTGGCTTATTCTCTCAAGAGCTTTTTACAGTGTTTGTGTCTTCATAAACATGTTTGCTTCTATGTAACTTGACTATTTATATGATTTATCAATTTTATCCGCCGCGGCGGACTACTTCTGCGTTTAAAATCTTTTATGTCTGATAATAATTTTTTTATTATCTCTGTGGGCTCTGAGGGTTCTGTGGTAAAAATTTCTTTTGCTTTTTTTATTCGCCGCTTGAACAGCTCTTATTACATCGTAACCTCAATGCTCTCTGTTGTACAAGTTTTGTCCCAAAATAACTTCAAATACAATCAAAAAAGTACTTTATTATGCCAATATTGTCAATTATCTGCCATAAATGGCAAAATTACCTCCAAATTACCTAAATTCTTGATTTTAGCACATCTTACGCCGTTTGCTCAACGATCAAGCATGAACCACGAAACAATCAGCTAAGGGTCTATTAATGCGGTTAAAGTGCGGTGGATTTGCGGTTGAAGTGCGGTGGATTTGCGGTTGAAGTGCGGTGATAATGCGGTGGAATTTTATTTTTAATTATTTTACTCAAATAAATCATAATTCTTACCATATTTTTGCTCTTCACTATATTAAACATTCCATCATTTGGAAATGTTCCCTAATTAATATTAGTATTATAAATTTGTCAAAATAATTCTAAACAGCGTTATAATTTTGGTTTACCCTCCTTTAACATTATCATCCTATATCCAACTCCGGATTCAGTAATAAACATTTTAGGACGTGATGGATTGTCTTCCAGTTTTTTCCTTAATTGTGCAACATAAACCCTTAAATACTGTGTGTCATCTGAATATTGCTTCCCCCATATTTCCTTTAAAATATAGTTGTGAGTAAGAACTTTTTCTGAATTCCTGATAAATAAAGAAAGCAGTGAAAATTCTGTCGATGTTAGTTTCACAATACTGTTTTTCTTCTTAACTGTACGAGTTGTAAAATCAATTGACACATTCCCATTTGTAAAATTTTCTAACTTCTGTTCCGGTTGGGAATGTCGCATACTTGTCCTGATTCTTGCCAGAAGCTCCCCGGTGTTAAAAGGTTTGGTAATATAATCATCCGCACCCGAATCCAAAGCAGTTATTATGTCATTTTCCGAATTTCTTACAGATAGTATTATTATCGGAACACTTGAAAAATCTCTTATTTTCTTTAATAAACTCAATCCATCTTCATCAGGAAGCCCAAGGTCAAGCAGTATCAAAGAAGGTCTGGCATTTACTATTTCCTGCAACCCTGATTTTGCATTTTCAGCTTCGAATACTTTAAACCCGGAATTCTCAAGACTGATTTTTAATAATCGTCTGATTTGAATTTCATCATCTATTACTAATATGTTTTCGGTTAAACTCATGATGTTGATATTTTAGGATTTCTCGGAATCCTTATCGTAAATTTAAGTCCTCCGGAAATTTTATTCGATGCAGTTATTGTTCCTTGATGAACCTCAACAATTCCCTTCGCAATTGAAAGTCCAAGCCCTGTTCCGCCGGGCTTATTATCTATTCTGTAAAACTTGTCAAAAATATGCTCCATGTTTTCTTCAGGAATTCCTTTTCCGCTATCCGAAGCAATAAAATATACATTATTCTCATCATATGTTGCCTGAAGCTCTATATATGCATCCTCAGGAGTGTAAGCAAGTGCATTTTGCACTATATTTTTCAAAGCCTGCTCCATAAGTGTTATATCTAAATTCAGGAACGGGAAATCATTTTGTACTTCTAAATTAATGTTTCGTGATTTTTTATCCTTCTCGAAATTATTCAAGACACTGTCAATTAAATCATTTACATCGCAGGTTTTTAAATTCGGAATTAATTTACCGCTTTCAATTCTTGCCATATCCAGCAAATTCTCAACCAGCTTGTTAAGCCTTATACTTGCTTCGTTTATTTCCTCAAATAATTGAATTTGTGTTATATCAGAATTATCGGATTTTGTATGCAGTAAAAAACTTGATGCACCCATGATAGCTGCAATAGGTGTCTTTAGTTCGTGTGATATACTGTCAAAAAGGGTCTTGTATAGTTTTTCTGACTCCTGATATACCAGAGTCTTATTAACTGTTTGATTTAGAAGTTCACGCTCTATGGCAGACCCTGTTTGGTTAACAAAGTTATCTATAAGTGTTTCCTGCTCCCTGTAAATTACTTCCTTCACAATTTTTAATCCTATTACTCCGTACGTATCTCTCGGTCCTACCATTGGATAATAGACATATTCAGCAAACGGCAGTGAGTCAGTGTAACGACCCGCTTTTTTCCGGTTGCTGAAAACCCATTGTGCCACGCTCAATTCTTTCTCTGAAATTTCCTTTGAATCTGTTTTATTTGTAATGTGAATCCCGTTTTTATCAACAAGTAAAAAAACTATTTCCGCAGTAAATACATTCTTGAAGTTCTTCATCGCTTCGCTTATTACCTCTTCCAGATTCTTAGATTTCGAAAGGTCATTTGCCAGATTATATAATGCAACCGCCCTTTCTTCTCTCTGCATTACCGCTTTTTCGCGCTGTCGGATTTTGGTAGTTAAAATTCCTGTTACTAATGCAACAATAAGAAACATTATGAAAGTTAGAAAATCCTCGCTGCGATGTATTAATAAAGTAAACCTCGGAGGCACGAAAAAATAATTCCATATAATAGGACTGATTATTGCCGATACCAGAACAGGACCTGGACCAAAAAATAGCGGTAATAATGTTACTACAAATAATAAAATTATTGCAACAGTCTGATATCCTAATATTGAACTAAATGAAAAACATATTGCAGCAACAATGCATACAATAAGTGTTGAATAAAAATATTTCAATATTCCTGACTGAAGTTTCGGTAAAAAAGTATGTGTATTCTTCTCTGTAGGAATGTTATCCCCCGATACTACATATACATCTATTTTTCCGCACTCTGATAATATTCTGTCAACTATGCCTTTTCTGAATATTCTTGAAAACAAGCTCGAATCAAGAGATTTACCAATTACGATGTGAGTGACATTCTCTCTTTTTGCAATTCTCAAAATTCCTTTAACTACATCAGTATCGGCTGTTGTAATTATTTCAGCCCCAAGCTCTTTCGCAAGTTCCAGATTCTTTTTAAGTTTAAGTTTCTGTTTCTCGCTGAGATTTACAGCTGTCTCAACATGAACTGCTATCCAGCTTGCTTCCATTGTGTATGCAATCCGTCTTGCCCAGCGTATCAGGTCTGAAGAGTTTGGACTCGAACTAATACCTATTAGAATCCTCTGTGTTGATTTCCACGGTCCGGGTATCCTGTTTTCTTGCATATAATCCCTGACCTGTTTGTCAACCCTGTCTGCTGTGAGCCTTAATGATAATTCTCTTAAGGCATTTAAATTTCCTTTTCTGAAAAAATTCTCAACAGCATCTTTAGTCTTATCCGCTGTATAAACTTTTCCATCTGCAAGTCTTTGCAGTAGTTCGTCAGGTGAAATATCAAGAAGTTCTAT
>JBHELA010000481.1:0-3200 GCA_041859005.1 Ignavibacteria bacterium | reverse complement strand
AGCAGTTATGGGAGCAAAAGGTGCAGCAGAAATTATATTCAGAAAAGAGCTTCTTGCTGCTGAAGATAGACAGAAACTTCTTGATGAGAAAATCAATGAGTTCAACACAAAGTTCTGTAATCCTTACATCGCAGCCGAAAGGGGATTTATTGACGATATCATCGAACCAAAAGATACTCGCAAAAAACTTATTACTTATTTCGAGCTAATCGAAAACAAATTCGATTTCAATCCGCGTCGAAAGCACGGAAACATTCCTTTGTAAATTTAAAAACGGGAGTCCGCCTTGGTGGACTCCCGTATTTGTTGTAAATATGTATCATCCCCGCTCGTTCTTGGTGTTCTGCCTGCAGCAGGTAGGCATCTTTTTAACTCGTTCACAAACTTCAGAGGTAGTGTGAAAACAACCTAAAATGTGTCATCCCCGCTCGTTCTTGGCGGGGATCTTATTATATTTTACTATTGGCTATTAACTATGAACTATCAACTATTAACAATACGGACATTTATCCTGTCCTTATTTAAGAAGTAACATTTTCTTTGTTTCTTTAAAGCTGTCCGAAATCAATTTGTAGAAATAAACACCACTCGATAGTCCATTGCCATCAAACACAAATTCATAATTGCCTGTATTTTGAAATTCATTCACAAGGGTCGTGATTTCCCTTCCTAAAAAATCATATACTATTATTTTTACATTCTCGCTCTTTGGAATTGAATATTGTATTTTAGTTAACGGATTGAAAGGGTTTGGATAGTTTTGTTTTAGCATAAATGTATTAATCGTTTGATTATTTTCATGTATTCCTATAGGAGTAGAATAAAAAAACTCAATACACCAATTTAAAAGAGTACCCTGATCTCCAGTTTTTTTATCATATATCTGAATTACCCAGGCTCCCTGCATTTGAATATTCAGTAATCCCGTAAAACGATTTTGTGGTCTGTAACTTCCCGTAAAAGGGGGTGTTCCCTGTGTTATCGAAATCAAAGCATTATCATCAAATATTGTACCCGTGTAATTTTGTCCATTTTCTCCGTTAAATTGGCTCAATACTGTTTGAGTGTTATTTTTTCTTAATCTAATTAATAGATCTCCATCATTAGTGTGGTTCAAATCAAATCTTACTTTAAAGTCGTGTGTAATACCAGTCTCGTTAATATGTATTGTATCTGTTATAAACTGTAAATCAATTGTTGGTTTTGGGACAGTAATGGAACAATGAAATACACTTTTTAAAATATAATAAGTAAATACCTTTGGTGGAGGTGTAGTTCCTGGGGGATTTGTTCCAGTCCCACCTTCTGGATTTGTAATTATATAGTTCCCTGTTGAATCTTGTGCTGCTATATAATAATTAATCTCGGTGCCTGATATCTGACCGGGTAATTCAAAAAAATATATCTCTTGGTTTATGTCGTATGCATTTACATAATTATATTGACCATTTCTTGTCTTATAATAAAGCCTTGGTGCGTTAACACCGGTAGCTATTTTCCCGGGGAAATGTATTAATGCAGAAGTTGAAATCCTTGAAGTGTCTATAGTTGAAACTATTGGAGTATGTACTATTCTGAACTTTGAATCTGTTGCAAGTGAAAGTATTGTTGCTAATGCAGATTTTACTAGTTTATGTAAATACGGAATATTAAGCTTATCATATGTATCAGTTGATTTATGGTAATGAGGATTGAAATCGTTAAGGTCTTCAATCAATGTCAAAGCCTTAAATCCTCTCAACCAAAACGATTTGTGGTCTGCTATTAATCCTACTGTATCTTTATAAATATTCAATCCTATCTGATATATTTGATTACTTCTTATATAGTCATCTGCCAACAATAGGGAATTTGAATTAGTAAATATATATGACTTCATATCATTGTTGCTATCCCATCCTATCATATCAAGGTTTATTACACCTAAAATCGAATCTCCCCTTGCATAGCAACTATCAGCAAAAGCTTGGCTGCCATATAATCCGTTTTCTTCCTCATCAAAAGCAACGAATTCTATAGTGTAATCTGTATTAAGTCCTGTAATTAATCGAGCTGCTTCGAGAACTGCACAGACACCAGAAGCATTGTCGTCAGCTCCATGTACGGTATCGGTTAGTGACGGAATAGGTATTTTTACATTATCAAAATGTGCACCAATTATGATTTTCTGTTCAGGATATTTCATCCCTAATTTCAATGCATATACATTAATGTTTGTTTGATTATTTATCATGTATTTTGGTGTTAATCCAAAACTTTGAAATTTTTCGTAAATGTACTGTTGAGCAAGTATATTTCCCTGAGTCGTATGAAACCTTGAGTATATTAGCCTGGGAAATCCTCCTATCATTACTAAAGTGTCTCCGCTTAATTCCTTATTGAATTTTATTAAAGATTGAATGCTGACAAGGTTTAGTACGGAATCTACTTTTGGACTAAATATTACTTGTGCTTTTGATATGTCGAAAGCAATTAATAAAATTAATATTAAAATTAATTTCGATATTCTGTGGTATTGCATAAAACAATTACATGTTTTAAATAAAATAACTTATTTCAATAATAAAGTCAAGAATTATTCTTTTACACCATTACTTATTTCACATTCTGAACAAAATATTTCCAATTATAAAATTAAAGAACAAGTATTAAGACTTGTTAAACGAATAATCACGAATTTTTATTATACTGAATACAAATAAATAAAAATCAATTCTAAAAGAGATAACCCTTGAAACGTTTGGTGATAACGTTAAGTAATTCATGCGTTCGTCACTTGATATGGTTTGTAGACATTAATTGTGAATAAAGCAAAAATGATTAATAAAACAAATATGAGCTTTATACCTAAAAGTGCATATCATTAATGATTTCAGATAGCTTTGCATTTTTCGGGGATATACATATAGAATTCATTTTCTTAATAAAAAAACACATCAATATTTTAACACACCTTCAAAATTACTAAAAAAATCAAAATACAAAAATATATAAGTGCGCTGAAAGTGCGCATAAAGTGCGCATAAAGTGCGCATATTTTACAGATAGTTTACATCCTATATTCATATTTCTATACCGAATCGGTGTTTCCTTCTTTGAATTGAATGTCCTGTCATATTTAAGTAAATTGCATACAACAATGGAAAATCAACAGCCCCATAAAAGCAAATACGAATCAGTAAAGAACTTTTTATTCAAAC
>JBHELA010000115.1:0-3872 GCA_041859005.1 Ignavibacteria bacterium | reverse complement strand
ATTAATCCAAAGGCAGAGTTTGAAAATGCAGATTTACTCGACTATTATTCACTGGAAAATGTCATTAAAAAATACAATATCGAAGCAGTCATTCATTTTGCTGCTTTTGCATACGTCGGTGAATCGGTTGAAAATCCACAGTTGTACTACAATAATAATGTAGTTGGAAGTTTTAATTTGATAAAAGCGGTCACGGCAAAAGGAATAAAGAAGTTTGTGTTTTCTTCTACTTGCTCGACTTATGGAAATCCTGTGCAGATACCAATATCGGAATCGGAAACCACGAAGCCAATTAATCCTTATGCAAAAACAAAATTGATGATTGAGAATATTCTCGAGGATTTTAACACTGCATACGGGTTGAATTATGTTGCATTGCGTTATTTCAATGCAGCAGGATGCTCAGAAGATGGTGATATCGGCGAAAGCCACAATCCTGAAACACATCTTATTCCGCTTGTTCTGCAAAGCATGACAGAAAAAGGCAAACAGTTAAAAGTTTTCGGTGATGATTATGATACACCCGACGGCACTTGTATAAGAGATTATATTCATGTGAATGACCTTGCCGACGCTCACATTCGTGCATTAGATTATCTTAACAATAATGATAAACCTGTTGTTATTAATCTTGGGACGGGTGACGGTAACAGCGTTAAGGATATAATAAATACGTCAGAAAATGTTACAGGAAAAAAGGCTAATTATAAAATGAATCCGAGAAGACCCGGTGACCCTGCTATACTTGTTGCGGACAACAAAAAAGCAAAAGAAATACTTGGGTGGACGCCGAAATATAAACTTGATAAAATAATTGAGACTGCCTGGAAATGGCATTTAAATAAAAAGTACTAAAGTAAGCCCCGTTAGGCTAATGGATAAACCACCAGATTCCGGTTCTGGCTTTGGAGGTTCGAATCCTCCACGGGGCACAATAAATATTTAAATATTATGATTATGGACTTTAAAAATGATTTACGATTAGCGGTTCTTATTGATGCTGATAATGTCCCTTACTCTAATGTAAAAGCTATGCTTGAGGAAATTGCTAAATACGGAAGCCCTACTTTTAAAAGAATATATGCCGACTGGACTAAGCCGACTGTTTCAGGATGGAAAACTGTCCTGCTTGAAAATGCTATAACTCCTGTACAGCAATACAGCTATACACAGGGTAAGAATGCCACTGACTCAGCAATGATAATAGATGCTATGGATATTCTTTATTCGGGTAAGGTTGATGGGTTCTGTATAGTTTCAAGCGACAGTGATTTCACAAAACTTGCAACAAGACTGCGAGAAGCAGGGATGAAGGTATTTGGGTTTGGAGAGAAAAAGACACCAAGACCATTTATTTCATCCTGTGACAAGTTCATATATCTTGAAATTCTCAGTAAAGTTTCGTTAGATACCGAAGATGATAAAACCGAAACAAAGGAAAAAGAGAAGAGGGTTTTTAAAAGGAAAACAAGGACTTCTTTCACAAAACCTATGCTTAAAGCCGACAGAGAACTCGTTACGATGATAACCGACAGTATTGAAGATATTGCCGATGAAAACGGCTGGGCATTTCTTGGAGACCTTGGGAACCTGCTGATAAAAAAGCAACCAAACTTCGATCCAAGGAATTATGGATACATAAAACTTGTTCCACTTATAAAGAGCTTTGGCAGGTTTGAGATAGATGAACGTGAAATTGGCAAAGGCAAAGTAAAACATGTTTACGTAAGAACCAAGTAAATAAGCAAGTTCTGAAGATTTTATTAAACTGTGTTATAATTTTTTGTTCCAAATTATTCTGACACACAAAACAAATGCATTTTGAATACAAAAAGTTATAACGCGCATACATTCCACATTCCAGTAATGGGGATCGGATTTACAATAGACACTCCAATTAAAGTAGCCCATTTAGGCATTTCATCTGTTATTTCACTTGTTGATGATATCTTAATTGAAAAAATGAGAGAAAACTACTGTAAACTGAATAGAATTAACTTCCAGCCCATATCCATGCAAATTGACGACTACAGGGCGAAGAGAATTACAGCTTACCTGAATCTTATCAATGATATCGTTACAGAGAAATTCAATAAACTGAAAAACTCAGTATACGAACCCGGAAGCGAACTTGAGAAATATTTCGAGCTGCTTCCTGATAACTCTGTATTAAAGAGTGAATTCAGAAATATAGTAATAACGAATACCGATAAGAATATTGTACAAGATTGGATTAGAAATAATATAGTAAAGGGCAGTATCGATGTTAATATTATGACAAAGCTAGACAAGGCAAATTACAGAAATAAAGAACAGCTGCCAACAGAATTCAATGATGCACATGCCGCTTTGCGCGGATTTGCAAACAGTAATCTTGAATCTTCAATAGTTCTTTCGGCGGGCGTCAACACGAGACTTTACAGTTACTTTGAAAACTTCAAGGATTTTTATCCGGATAGCAGCGGAAAAAGGAAAAAGAAGATTATACTTAAAATCAGTGATTACCGTTCGGCATTTATTCAGGGAAAAATATTCGCAAATAAAGGTCTGTGGATTTCGGAATTCCGACTTGAATCGGGATTGAATTGCGGAGGTCATGCATTTGCAACGGATGGATATCTGATGGGTCCAGTTTTAGAGGAGATTAATTTTAATCGTGATACCCTCAAGGAAAATATGCATGCACTTATGTGTAAATCCCTGAAAAGCAAAAACATGTATTGTCCGGATAGTCCTTTTGAAATGAGGTTCACTGCACAAGGCGGGGTTGGAACATCTGAGGAGCATAACTACCTTCTTGACAGGTACAATCTTGATTCAATAGGATGGGGTACGCCTTTCCTACTCGTACCGGAAGTTACAAATGTTGATAAGGTTACATCAAAACTTCTCAGTGAAGCAAAGGAAGACGATTTATACCTTAGCAGAATATCACCTCTGGGCGTTCCTTTCAACAGTCTGCGCAATAACACAAAAGATGTAGAAAAAGACGGACTCACTGATAAGGGAAGACCTGGAAGTTCATGCCCGGAAAAATACTGTTCGCTAAACGTCGAGTTTACCGAACAGCCCATATGTACAGCATCACGACAGTTTCAAAAAATCAAGCTAGCAGAGCTAAATGACATGAATCTTGAATCTGTACACCACAACAATATATTCGACAAAATTGTTGAGAAAGCCTGTCTGTGCGTAGGACTAAGCACTTCCGCTCTGATAGTTAACGACATCGATACTAAGAAAACAGGAACAGGCGTTTCAGTATGCCCGGGTCCAAATATGGCATATTTTTCCGAGGTTGTCTCACTTAGAAAAATGGTTGACCATATATACGGAAAGATAAATATAATTGCGAGAAAAGACAGACCTAATATGTTTATTAAAGAACTTGAACTGTATATTAATTATTTTCGTGAATTAGCAGAATCAATAACCGATTATTCCAATGAACTTCAGCTTAAACATGCCGAACATTTCAGGAAAAACATCAATGACGGAATTAACTACTACAAATCTCTATTTACTGGGTTGAAATCAAGCTTTGAGAATGTAAAAGAAGACTTGCTCAATCAGCTTGAAATATTCGAATATGAACTGAATAAAATTGAGATAGAAAATTCAATTTGTTCTGCAAAATAATTAAATCTTATTAAACTATATTTTGTTCAATCTTTGGAATATATTTCGATTGAAAATTAAAGAATTATGATAGAAAAAGCTAAGAAGGATTTTTACTGGTCAAAAGAACGTGAACCGCATCTGAACAGGCGGAAGGAAATTCTAAATAAACATCCTGAGGTAAGAAATTTGATTGGTCCCGATATTAAACTTGCATACGCAACAATATTTCTCGTTGTGTTTCAGCTTGTTTC
>JBHELA010000475.1:0-10230 GCA_041859005.1 Ignavibacteria bacterium | reverse complement strand
ATGAACCATCATCCATGAGCTGTTCTTACAACTCACTGCTTACAGTTCACTGTTTACTGTTCTTCAGCTCTTAAAGCAATTCCTGCTCTACCGATTCCAGAACATCTTTTCCTGTTAGATTTTTCTTCTTTTTATCGAGTGCGTCCGTGATTTTGCCGTAAATCAACAATGCAAACGCTGCCACTACGCCGATTGCTGCGAAGTAAAACCAGATGTAGTATGCTTTATCGTATGCTGTCGGCAAAAGCTCGGGTGCCACTGTTGACGGGTCGGGACAGTATGCAGTCAATAAATATCCTGATATTCCAAATCCCAGCAAAGATGAAAGGAATGAATGCAGATGCGAGAAGCCGAGGTATAATCCCTCTTCTCCTTTTGGTGCCTGCAATGAAAAATACTCAAGGTAACGCGGAGAGATGAAACATTCTGCAAGTCCCTGAAAAACTATTCCAACGATTAACATTACAGTTATCGGATGTGCTGTGAATACACCGAAGAATGATACGGACGTTCCTGTGTATGTTTCCAGAAGATAGCTCGACGCCATTGCGAGAGCGGAGACAGGCATGAGAAACATGCCCACAGACATTGAATATACAGCTTTTACTTTTCTCATCAGGTTTGTGATGAAATAAACTGATAATACAACCACGAAAGGATTTACGTTTGCTATCCATTCGGGCGATGCCGCTTTGCCTACTGTTCTCAGTATGTACTTCGGCATCGTTGCATATAGCTGATGCTGAATTATCCAGAACCCCGTTACTATAAGTATTAATATTATTAATCTTTTGTTTACAACTATTCTTAAGAAGCTATCCCATACTTCTTTTAACTTCTTGCCCTCTCCGGCTAAATCAGCATTTTTATAAAGCAGATAAACTAAGATGAGCGCAATGAATGTCATCAGTCCGGCATAAAGATTCACGTACACAAGTCCGAGTTCAAGCCTCAGCGGATATGCAAAGGTCTTTCCGAGAAAGGCTCCGATGTTTACCATTCCGTAAAATATTGAAAATCCTTTTGCACGATTTTCTTCAGTCGTTGTCTTTGCTATTGTTCCCGTGATTACGGATTTTATGAAGGAACCTCCGAACATTACAACAGCAAGCGCAGGAAGCACCATTGCTTTGAATGGGAAAAGTCCGAGAGCCGTGTAACCTATCGTTAGCAGGGCAAACGCAAGGAGTATGGATTTTCGGAATCCTATTTTATCGGCATACGCTCCGGCAAAAGGCGGAAGGAAATAAAGCCCTGCTGCAAATACGCCTCCTATCCAGGCAGCCCAGATATCGTCGTAACCGACTACAGTTGTAAGGTACAGTGTTATAGCTATGAAAAATCCGTAGTATGCCGCGCGTTCAAACAGCTCAACTGTGTTGGCAACCCAAAACTCTCTTGTATATTTTACTTTCGCCATTGATTAAGTTTAGTTAAGATAATATAATAAGTTTTACGTAAAAAGCGTATTGAATTAAGGCAAAGAAATTGCTTTTAGAAATTACTATTTTGCTTGATAAAATATTTACGGAATGTATGAATGATCTTAAAGATATTCTGAAGCTGATAAAATCCAACGGCAATCCCGCAAACCTCGCAGGCATGAAGCGTTACGGTATCCGTTTCGACGAAGCATTCGGATGTAATATTCCTTTTCTCAGAAAACTTGCCGGACAATACCGCAATAATCACGAACTTGCGCTTGAACTATGGAGTACGGGAATACATGAGGCAAAAATTATGGCATTCCTTATTGACGATCCTTCAAAAGTTACAAACAGGCAGATGGATAAATGGCTTAAGGAAGTTAAATCATGGGATATATGCGACGGGCTTTGCAGTAATCTTCTCAGGAAGACTGAGTTTGCGCATGAAAAAGCTCTTGAATGGTCTTACAGGAAAGAGGAGTTTGAAAAGCGTGCAGGGTTTGTTATGATGGCGGTAATGGCTGTTCACGATAAATCTCTGACAACAAGTGACTTTGAAATATTTCTGAAGAGAATTAAAGAAGAAAGCACAGATGAGAGGAACTTCGTGAAGAAGGCTGTAAACTGGGCGCTGCGGCAGATTGGCAAAAGAGATTACGAGCTTTATGAGAAAGCAAAAGCATGCGCCAAGGAGATAAAAATGCTTGACTCGAAGTCTGCAAGATGGGTTGCATGCGATGCATTGAGAGAATTCAGTAATGAGACGACAATGAAAGTTCTCGAAAGAAGGACATCGAAACATAAGAAGCAATATATACAATGAATAAACTACTAAAAAAATTTGTTGAATTCTGGGAGTCTGAATTCAGCCTGACGATTTTCTTCGTCTCAATTATACTGTTGAACTTTGTAATAATCCCTTTATCGGACCACTTTGATTCGGGTTCAATTGTAGAAAAAACACTTTACCTCTTTGTTATTGTATCGGGTGCGGCAGCTCTGTCAGAAAACAAAGTATTTAAGTTTCTTGTTTCTGTTTTCTCTGCAGTTGCATTTGTCGTCTGGCTGTTTAACAGAAATCATAGTATTCACTGGCTGGATATTATTGACGCTTCTTTGCAGGCAGTATTCTTTCTTATAATGCTCGTGCTGATTTTAATGAAAGTCTATAAAGGCGGCGTCTTTACGATGGAACGGCTGGGTGGTGCAGTAGCGGGTTTTCTGCTGACAGCAAATGCATTTACGGCTATTTATCTGATGATGAGCCTTATTTACGGCGACGGTGTTTTTAACGTTCCAAACGTAAATATTGCAAGCCTCAATCATTTTAGTTTTATTACGATTACAACAGTGGGATACGGGGATATTATACCAATACATCCGATTGCCCGTTCTTTAAGCAACCTTGAGGCAGTTATCGGGCAGCTTTATCCCGCAGTACTTATAGCAAGGCTGATATCGCTCAAACCCGTGAAGAAACAAACGAACGAAAATATATAGACAGGTAATGATATTTTATACAATTGAATTATATTCTTTTTTTCCATAATTTTGAGAAATAATTTTATTTCCCTATTAAACTTTTATTAGGAGCAAAAATGATTTCAAGATTTACTCTTTTTCTATTGTTTTCAACAGTTCTTCTAATCTCTTCATGCGGAAAAAAGGAAGTTACCGCACCCGCACCGCCCGAAATTAAATTCATTACATCTATTGAGAAGGATGTTCCTGTTAAACAGGAATGGGTAGGGCAGACGCTCGGCGCCGAGGATATTGAAGTGCGGGCTCGTGTTGACGGTTTTATTACCGGTATTTATTTTACGGAAGGCACACAGGTCTCGCAGGGTGCGCTGCTATATACAATCGATACACCTGACCTGCGGCAAAGAGTCGCTGAAGCCGAGGGTAATCTGACTGCAGCACAAACGATGCTCGTTCAGGCAGAATCTGATGTTTTGAGATATACACCTCTTGCCGAAAAAGGAGCGGTCAGCGCCAGACAGCTTGAAATAGCAGTGGCAACAAGAGATGCACGTCGTGGAGATGTTGAATCCGCTGAGGCATCACTAAAACTTGCAAAGATTAATCTTGGGTATGCAAGCATTACGGCTCCAATTTCAGGAATAATAGGAATAACAAATTTTAAAATAGGAGACTACGTAAGCAAAATAACAACAGGACCACTGAATACTGTTTCAAACGTTGACCCTATTCTTGTCAGGTTTTCAATCAGCGAGCAGGAATATCTTGCACTCGTAAAAAGATACATGGAAAAGGCAAAAAACTCGAGCATCAGCAGGGAAGAATCCAAATCAATTCTTGAAATGATTCTCGCGGACGGTTCAACTTATAATTACACAGGTTCGGTTAACGTATTGCAAAGACAGATTGACCCTTCCACGGGAACGCTGATGCTTCAAGGGACTTTCCCGAATCCTGATAAGATTATAAGACCAGGACAGTATGCAAAGGTAAGGACTGTTGTAAACGTGCTGAAGAATGCAGTTGTTATTCCCACAAAGTGCATTCTTGAACTGCAGGGTATGCATCAGGCTTATGTTGTAAACGCTCAGGGCTTAACTGAAATCAGAATGCTCAAGATAGTTTCAAAGATAGGACAACTGGCAGTTATTGAGTCAGGTATAAAAGCAAACGAGAAAGTTATTTCAGAAGGAATATTAAAAGTTAAACCCGGCATTCCTGTAAAGCCTATTGATGGAAATTCAGAGCTCGATTCTTTAATTATGAAGGAAGGGCTTAAATAATGGCAAAATTTTTCATTAACCGGCCGATTGTCGCTATGGTTATTTCCATAGTGCTTGTGCTCGTGGGTATAATTGTCATGAAAAGTCTGCCGATTTCTCAGTATCCCGATATTGTACCTCCGAATATTAATGTTTCAACCACTTATGTTGGTGCTTCATCCGTAGATATTGAACAATCAGTTGCAACTCCCCTCGAACAACAGGTAAACGGTGTTGAAAATATGATTTATCTAAAATCAATCAACGCCAGCGATGGTACTATGACTTTACAAGTTACATTTGATGTCGGTTCTGACCTTGATAACTCAAACGTGCTTACACAGAACCGTGTTTCTCAGGCTACTTCTTTTCTTCCTAATTCTGTAAAACAGTATGGTGTTAATGTAAAAAAATCACTTGTATTTCCTTTAATGTTATTTTCATTGACATCAAAAGAAGGTCTTTATGATAATGCTTTTCTTTCTAACTATGCTTCTATTAACCTTCTTGACCAGTTAAGCCGTACTAAGGGTGTAGGTGATGTTAGAATTTTTGGTGGCAGCGATTACTCAATGAGAATATGGCTAAGTCCTGACAAGCTTGGTAAAATGGGGATTACCGTAAATGATATTTCTAATGCCATACAACAGCAGAATGTTATTTCACCCGCCGGTCAGATAGGTGCCGCACCGGCTCCCCCCGGGACGGATTTTACATACACTGTAAGAACTAAAGGAAGACTTCTTAATGAAGAAGAGTTTGGTGGTATTGTCATTAAAACAAATCCTGATGGTTCACAGCTTTTTCTCAAGGATATCGCCAGAATTGAACTTGGTTCCCTCCTTTACAATATGCAGGGAAGAAATAACAGTAATACTGCGGCAGTAATTGCCGTTTATCAACTGCCGGGTTCTAATGCACTCGAGGTTGCAGAAGAAATTAAAAAAGTTTTAAACGAAGCAGCAGAAAAGTTTCCACAGGGAATTGAATACAGTGTTTCTCTTGATACCACCTTACCTGTTGAAGAAAGTATAACAGAAATTGTTCATACACTATTTGAAGCAGTGCTCTTGGTTATTCTTGTAGTTTTCATATTCCTTCAGAACTGGAGAGCTACTCTTATTCCTCTAATTACTGTGCCTGTTTCTCTTATCGCTACGTTTATTATGTTTCCACTGCTTGGTTTCTCAATAAATACTCTATCGCTGCTTGGTATGGTTTTGGCGATCGGTATTGTTGTTGATGATGCTATTGTTGTCGTTGAAGCTGTTATGCACCACATCGAGCAAGGCATGATGCCAAAAGAAGCAACTCTGAAAGCTATGTCGGAAGTTACAAGTCCGGTTATAGCTATTGCACTAATACTCTCGGCTGTGTTTATTCCTGTTGCGTTTATGGGCGGTATTACGGGCAGTCTCTATCAGCAATTTGCAGTTACAATAGCTATTTCCGTGCTTTTTTCTGCATTCAATGCTTTGACTCTCAGTCCGGCTTTAGCTGCAATGCTCCTTAAACCCAAAGGAAGTAAGAAATCCCCGCTTGATAAATTCTATGTTTGGTTTAATAAGAAATTCATGACTTTTACAAACGGATACATGTCCCTTACATCAATCATCGTCAGAAAGACTTTGCGTTCAGTTGCTTTTATTGGTGTTATTGTTGTCCTTTTGCTTCTTTTATTTAAAGGGGTTCCGGGCGGGTTTGTTCCTGAAGAGGATAATGGATATTTTATGGCTACAGTTATTCTTCCGGACGCAAGCTCTCTGCAGAGAACTGATTTGGTTTGTAAAAAGATAGAAAAAATTCTTTCCGAAGAAAAAACAATTGATAACTATACTACAGTTGTTGGTTATAATTTTATTGCCGGGGTTACCGGAACTAACATGGGCGGCTACTTTATTGCCATGAAACCATGGAGTGAAAGAACCGGTTCAGGAGAGACCTCTTTTGAAGTCATTAAAAGGCTTAATAAACGTCTTTCCGATGAAATTCCTGAGGCAATGGCTTTTGCATTTGGTCCTCCTGCTATTCAGGGTCTTGGAACCGGATCTGGATTCTCTTTCATGCTTCAGGATAAAGGCGGTAATTCGCCTGAGGACTTATTTATTATGTCACAGAAATTCATGGCTGCTGCAAGACAGCGTCCTGAAATAGGCTCTATCAGTTCGTTCTATCGTTCAAACGTACCTCAGGTTTATGCTGACGTTGACCTGGATAAAGCAATGAAACAAGGTATAGATATTAGCAATGTTAACCAGACTCTTGCAACCTTCCTTGGCTCAAGTTATATAAATGACTTTAATAAATTCGGTAGGGTCTATAAAGTATATCTTTCAACAGAAGGAGAATACAGGGATGCAGTAAATGATTTCGGGCAGTTCTTTGTCAAAAATAATAAGGGGGATATGGTCCCGCTTAGTTCTATTGTTTCAATTAAGAATGTTACGGGTCCCGATTTCACGAACAGATTTAATCTTTACAGAAGTGCTCAGATGACGGGAACTCCCGGACCGGGATACTCTTCGGGCGAATGTCAGAATGCACTAAAGGAGGTTGCCGCTCAAGTCCTACCTGCAGGATGGGGTTATGACTGGTCAGATATGTCGTATCAGGAAGAAAAAGCAGCGGGTACGGGAGCGACTGTCTTTGTGCTTGCCCTCGTGCTTGTCTTTTTAATTCTGGCTGCTCAGTATGAAAGCTGGTCTTTGCCGTTAAGTGTTTTGCTCGGTACTCCCTTTGCAATTTTTGGAGCTATGCTCGGTCTATGGATTTCAAGATTCTTTAGTGAATCGTATGTAAATAATGTTTATGCACAGATAGGTTTTGTTACGCTTATAGGTCTGGCGGCTAAGAATGCTATTCTTATCGTCGAGTTTGCAAAGGAAAGAAGAGAAAAGGGCGAGCCGATTATTCAGTCTGCACTCGAAGCAGCACAGCTAAGGCTGCGTCCTATTTTAATGACATCATTCGCATTTATTCTTGGTGTCGTGCCTCTCGTCCGTGCCGCAGGTGCTGGTGCGGAAGCCAGAAAGGTGATGGGTATGGCGGTATTTGCAGGTCTGCTTGTTGCAACTACACTTGCTATATTCCTTGTTCCTGCATTATTTGTTATGGTTGAAAAATACTTTGTTAAGGAAAAGAAATCAGAAACTAATCAGGATGTCTTTTCTCCGCCGCCTGAGATAGCAGAGAGGAAGGGGGATGAATAATATGAAAAAGTATATTATAATCTTATTCCTGTTGTTTATTGGCGGTTGTTCGGTCGGACCTGATTACCAGAAACCCGAACTTGATATACCAAAAGATTTTTTCAGCGACGATTCTTTAAAGATAAAGGACAGTCTTTCGCTTGTTGTTGCCGATACTTCATGGTGGTCTTTGTTCAATGACCCGAAATTGACAGAGCTTATTAATACAGCTATCAAAGAAAATTCCGATATCCTCATGGCTTCCGCACGCATTGAGCAGTATCTCGGGCTTTACGGAGTTTCGAAGGCTGATATGTATCCACAGATTAACGGACAGTTATCGGGTAAATACGGGCAGAACTCTTCCGTAAACACGGGCACTGACATGAACCCGAAAAGAGCAACGTTCAATGTGGGTATTTCTGCTGACTGGGAGATTGACTTGTGGGGCAAGATACGACGCTCGAATGAATCAGCAAGAGCAGAACTGCTTGCCGCTGAAGAATCGAAGAGGGGAATTGTATTATATATTGCATCGCAGGTTGCTTCGTCATACATTGATTTGCTTGCTCTTAAAGCACAGCTTCAGATAACGAAGAACACAATCGATTCAAGAGAGTATTCACTGTTCCTCTTCAGACTGCGGAGGGCGCAGGGCGATTTGTCTGACCTTGAACTTGCTCAGCTGGAGTCTGAATACTGGACTGCACGAGCAAAGCTTCCGCAGATTGAAAAAAGTATCGTTCAGGTTGAAACAGCTATAAGCGTTCTTATTGGTAAGAATCCGCAGAGGATTGAAACTGATAATCTTATTGACAGTCTTTCTGTACCCGACGTGCCGTCGGGAATCCCTTCAAAGATTCTTGAGAGAAGACCTGACATAAAACAGGCGGAACAAAAACTCATCTCTGCAAATGCAAAGATTGGTGTTGTGAAGGCTATGTATTACCCGAGCATTTCTCTGAGCGGTCTTCTTGGACTTGCAAGCAACGACCTGACAACGATACTAAATCCATCTGCTTATTTATGGAATATTGCCGGCAATATTACAGCTCCAATTTTTACGGGTGGGAAAATATCAAGTCAGGTTGAGGTAGCAGAAGCAGTGAAGAAAGAACTTCTTCAGTCGTATATATCAACAGTTCGGAATGCTTTCAGGGAATCGGAAAACGCTTTCTCCGACAGGGTGTTTACGCAGGAACAGCTTGAACTCGAAGCTAAGATGGTAGAATCACTCGAGCTTTATAAAAGTCTTGCAGATATGCGTTACAATGAAGGTGTTTCAAGCTATCTTGAAGTGCTTGATGCAGAAAGATCGCTGTTTTCCGCTCAGCTTGAGTATGTTAACACAAAATCAACATTGTACAAGAGCATTGTGAATATTTATAAGGTACTTGCAGGCGGATGGGTTGACAGGTTAAACGATAAAACAGTGAAGTGATAAAAATTATAAGACTCCTTCCCGAGCTCAGCTTGGGAAGGAGTTTATAAAATCTCTATCCGTTTTTATCATAATAAATATGATCTTTCAGCGTGCGTTCTTGATCAAATTCCAAAATCATCTCTGAGTATCTGTTTTGCGCCTTCCTCAAAGGTTCTCGGTTTAAAGTCAGGCATGATAGTTTTCAGTCTTTGTATGTCTGTAAGTTTCTGGTACATCCCGTCCGGCTTTGTTGTATCCCAGTTTATTGTTCCTTCGTAACCGACGAGATTCTTCGTAATATCGATGTATTCTGCTATTGAGTGGTCAGTACCCGTTCCGATATTTACTATTTCAGAACTGTTGTAGTTTTCCATTAAAAAGACGAGTCCGTTTGCGCAGTCATCCACGTAAAGCGCCTCTCTTCTTGGTTTTCCCGTTCCCCAGAAAGTAGGTACAATCCCGTCTTTCTTTGCCATGACAAGTTTCTTTATCATTGCTGCAATAAAGTGACTGTTGTTTAAGTCGTAATTATCTCTTGGTCCGTACATGTTTGTCGGCATTATTTCAAGTGTGTTCAAACCGTACTGGTCTCTGTATAGCTGGCATGCTATCACACCCATGCCTTTTGCAATCGCATAACCCTTGTTAGTTTCTTCAAGCGGACCTGCCATAAACCTTGACTCATTTATCGGCTGAGGATTTTCTTTCGGATAAATGCAAGTCGAACCCGTGAATAATAACTTTGTTTTCGGCGAGTGATTCTTGACCGAATCAAGAGTGTAAAGAATCATAAGTGCATTCTGGTATAAAAAGTCTGCCTGCCTTGAGTTGTTTGCGAGAATGCCGCCAACAAGCCCTGCTACCATAAACAAATAATCAGGCTGCATATTTATCATAAAATCATCCACCATCTGTTTGTTCAGAAGGTCAAACTCAGTATCTTTTGAAACCGCATATACTTTTTCGAACCCTTTGCTCTTTAAATTTCTTACGACAGCACTGCCTAACATTCCCGTGCCGCCAAATACAGCTATTTTAGACTTTCTATCCATGTTATATAATTATATTTATATTATTAATATTTTTCTCTCTGTCATTTCTTCAATTGCATACTTTAAACCTTCTTTGCCCATTCCTGAAAGTTTCATTCCTCCGTACGGCATCGAATCAACCCTGAATGCGGATACTTCGTTTATAACAATTCCTCCGGCTTCAATGTTCTCGTATGCGTACATTGCGTTGCTCAGATTATTAGTAAAGATTCCTGCCTGTAATCCGTAATCTGAATTATCAAGTTCTTTTACAACTTCCTTGAAGTCTTTGAATCCCTTTAATACCATAATCGGTGCAAAAACTTCTTTGGAGTTTACGTTACACGCAATCGGGACGTCTTTCATTAATGTCGGTTCAAGCACTGCACCGTTTCTATTGCCGCCTGTAAGAACCGT
>JBHELA010000416.1:0-5676 GCA_041859005.1 Ignavibacteria bacterium | reverse complement strand
CTGTATTTTAAAGCAAGCCGAAGTACAGGGTCGTATAACTTACTAAAGAAATTATTTACCGGATTCTTATTCTCCGGTCTCATCTTTCCTTTCATAAACATTGTCATCAGCATTGGAACAAGTGTTATGGTTATGAATGCCGAACCTGCAATCGCAAATGTTTTTGTGAACGCAAGGGGATGAAACAATTTCCCTTCCTGCCCTTCAAGCATAAACACCGGCAGAAATGATACAACTATGATTGCCTCAGAAAAGAATATTGCACGTCCTACCTGCTTTGCTGACTTGGCAGCAATTTCTTTATAATTAATAACAAGTTCCAATTCCTGTGCCTTAGCAATATTCCTGTAAGCATTTTCAACCATAACAATCGAAGCATCGACGAGAATACCGATTGAAATTATGAGACCTCCAAGGCTCATAATGTTAGAGGTTATTCCGAACTGCCTCATAAGTATAAATGAAATAAGTATTGCAACCGGTATTTCAATCAGTATTCTTAATGCGCTTCTGAAGTGAAATAGAAACACAAGTACAATCAGAGATACAATAATGCATTCTTCAATAATTGCTCGCATTAGCGTTTCAATCGAATTTGAAATCAAACCGCTTCTGTCATAAGAAGTCTGGACTTTAATCCCTTCAGGAAGTCCCTTTTCAAGCTCTTTAATCTTTTCCTTAATTCTGTCTATTACTGTTTGTGCATTTTCGCCGTAACGCATTACTACAATTCCACCTACCACTTCGCCCTCACCGTTCATATCCATTAAACCACGCCTAATATCAGCACCAATCTGCACATTGGCTACATCTTTTATTCTTACAGGTATTCCGCTTTTACCCGAAATGATAGAAATCTCATCTATATCTTCAACTTTTGTTATGTATCCCTTGCCTCTTACAAAATATTCTATGTCCGACGATTCGATGTTTCTTCCGCCGACATCTTTATTACTCCTTTGAACAGCATTCACAACATCGGAAACGCTCAATCCATAAGCATTTAGTCTGTTTGGGTCAACATCAATCTGATACTGTTTTATGAACCCGCCTACGGATGCAATTTCTGCTACACCCTCCACAGACTGCAAACCAAGTTTCATATAATAATCCTGAATTGCACGAAGCTCTCCAAGGTCGTATTTACTGCTCTGTAGATGATACCAGTAAACGTGTCCGACACCTGTACCGTCGGGACCTATTAATGGTTTCACGCCCTCCGGCAGCGTTCCCTGTACCTGCGATAGTTTTTCAAGAACTCTGCTTCTTGCCCAGTATATTTCTGCATCGTCATCGAATATCACGTAGATAAAACTCATACCAAACATCGACTGACTGCGGACAGCTTTGACCTTTGGCATTCCCTGAAGGTTTGTCGTAAGAGGGTATGTAATCTGGTCTTCAATTATCTGCGGGCTTCTACCCATCCATTCTGTCCAGATAATTACCTGATTCTCTGAAAGGTCGGGAATAGCATCTACGGGAGTATGAACCATTGAATATATTCCGTATGCAATAATTCCAACGTATAACAAGAATATTACAAACCTGTTGTTTACCGAGAAATCAATTATTTTCTCTATCATAATCTTTTAAGTTTTAATGATTGTTGGCATCCTTTACCTGTCTTCAGGTCTTTTGCAGCACTTATCTAATTTATCATACGCTTCAGGGTTAGCCTTTTTATCGTTTGCATCATATCCCGCTGAGGTAATCGCATTCTCAATCTTTGCTAATGTTGTAATGTTTCTGTCATAATTTATGTGAATGACTTTTCCTTCTATATCGACTTTATGCTTTTCAACTCCGGCAACATTCTTCAATGCTTTATTCAGATTCTTCTCGCAGGTTTCGCATTGTGCAGATGGGATTTTTATAATTGTATGTTCAACATTCTTATTATCCTTTGTGTCTTTTGTCATCTCTTTTATATCTTCTGTCATTTCTGTCTTATGATTCATCGTCTCTGTCTTATTCTTTTGTGTGTCCTGTTTTGTCACTTCTTTTTCTGATGTATTGTTCTTTGTTTCGTTCTTACCGCATCCGCTGATTAATATTCCGGTTAGAACTACTATTGTTATTGCTAATGAAATGTTTTTTACTGTTTTCATTTTATAATTATTTAATTATTAATTTAATTTCCTGTTTCTGCAAGCTGATTTAAAGATGCAGCAATCTATTAATGTTTCATATCCTTAATAGCATCGCCTTCTTTTATCTCAAGGTCGTTTTTCTTTTTGTCGGGCATATCCATTCCTTCATGAGAATTTGAGCTGCCCATTCTTATCTGACTTTCGCTGTCAAGCAGGAATCCGGCACTCACTACAATTTCATCTCCTTCATTAATGCCTGACTTTATCAGATATTTCCCATCTTTTTCAGCCTCAATCTCTACCATCCTTGGGGCGAAAATATTAGCTGATTTCTTTATATAAACCATATCCATTTTACCAGTACGTAAGACAGCTGTTTTCGGAACTGAAATTGAATTAGAAGTCCTTCCTGTTACAATGTTTATCTTCACGTACATTTCAGGTTTTAATACAAACCCGCGATTAGCAACTGTCATCCTCACTTCCACTGTTCTTGTATCTGGATTCACAAATGGATTTATGTAATCTATCCTACCATTAATTATTTCAGATTCGTATCCGCTAACTTTTATTTCAGCCGTCTGACCTATTTTTATGCTGCTCAGCTCATATTCATAAATGTTTGCCATAACCCATACGGACGATAAATCCACTATATCCGCAAGTGTTGCACCTTCCATAACCCAGCTTCCTTCGTTTATGTACTTCTTCGTCACGACACCGGAATATTCAGTATAATAAGTCAAAGAGTTCTTTATCTTCTTTGTTTCCTGCAATTCTTCAATCTGCCTGTCATTAACAAACCAGAGTTTTAGTCTTTGCCTTGCAGCCTCTAAAATTGATGCCGAACTTTCTACGACACCTTTGTAGCTGCTTTCCTGAAGATTGCTGTAGTTTTCATAAGCAAGAAGGTATTCTCTCTGAGTAGCAATCAGCTCGGGTGAATATACTTCAAACGCTTTCTGACCTTTTCCGACTTTCTGTCCTTCATAATTAATGTACAACTTTGTAATCTTACCTTTCACAGGTGAGGATATCTGTCTTGCTGCATCATCCCTTGATTTTACTACGCCATTTGCACTGATTGAGAAATCAAAATTTCCGCTTCTTACTACCTGTGATTTCACATTAGCAAGAACCTGCTCAGCAGGGGAGAGGCTCAATTCTCCAACTTCTGTAGTTACTGTCGATTCTTCTGTTTTATCTCCGCCTCCTTTCAAAACCAAGTCCATACCGCATATTGAACAGGAACCCGGATGGTCAGAATGTATCTGCGGATGCATGGGGCATATATAAAGTTCTGCTTTCTTTGTTATCTCATTACCGGCTTTCTTATTAAACACAAAGTGATAAATTCCGTAGCCTCCTGCTGTAAGAAGAATAGCAGCAATTACTATTAAGATTAATTTCTTGTTCATATATTTATGTTAAAATTATTTACTAATTTTTCTATTTGCATTAATAAAGTTCTTTTCTGCGCACTTTCGTTTCTCATATTTAGTCTTTAACCATAAAAAATCCTTTCACTATACCTTCTGTGTTCTCTTTGGTGATAATCTTTATTTACTCAATCTTGCTCCAACCACAAATTCCAGCTCAGCATATTGTTTAAGGTATTTAGTTTCTTCTGTTATGAGCATCTGATCTGCCTCTCTCAGTTTTCTGTAAGAATCAAGAAGGTTCATAAACTCGCTTGCACTCGACGAATATGAAACTAATGATGAATTAAACGTTTGCTGTGTTTGAGGAATCAGTACCTCTCTTATGTAATCAGTTTTCTTCTTAATAGTGTTCAGCATAATTATCATAGAGACAAGTTCGTTCCTCATATACTGAAAAGTAGAATTCTGGACTGAACTTACCTGCAGCTCTGTAAGTGTTTTCTCTTCAACCACTGCTTCAATCCTTTGTCTGTTCCATGGCATGAATGAAAGATCTATTCCGAAACCGAAAGTCATAAACGTCATAGGTTCTTTAGCCATATACTTAATACCGCCTCTCAAAGTAATATCCGGAATCCTGTCATTCTCTGCTATTCTCTTTTCGAGTTTTGTTTCCTCAAGCATATTATTAATCATCTTAAACTCGGGATTATTTGCGAGCATTTGCTTTATAAGTTTGTTAGAATCAAGTTCCGTTATATTCGCTTCATAGATATTCTTTGTGGAAAAATCGTCCGGCAGATTGGTATTTGCAAGAACTCTCATATTATTAATGCTAACTTTCTTCATCTCATTCATCTCAATCTGCTCAAGTTCCATGATTTGCAGTTCATTGTTCATCTTCAGAATCTGGCTTTGACTTCCCATTCCCGAGGCATAACTATTCTCTAGTGTTTTGATTATGTTCTTCATAATCTTCAGGTATTCTGTGTTGAAAGCTAGCAGCTTTTCTAAGTTATAGAGTTGGAAATAGTTCTGTTTAATCTGTTTCACCAGTTCAATCTTCAACATATCCCGTTCTATATCTTTCTTGTTTGCTTTAATTTCAGACATCTGTTCCATATCGCCTAGCTTACCAAGCATTAATTTCTGGGAATAGAAAGCACCATATTCCGGTTTAGCCATAAAGTCGAAGGGTATATAGTCAACCATTCCTTCGAACATTGGCATCGGCTGTTTATTCACCTGATTTTTCTTGGAAAGTTCAATACGCTTCTGGATTTCAAGCGGCTCAAATTTCACGTTCCTGCCAAAGGCAGATGAAATAAGGTCATTCAGACCCGCCATTTTCAGGCTGTCAGTTTGTGCTTTTGCAAGTGAAACACTTAACACTATCGACAGGAAAATTATTAATTTCCTCATTGTATTTATTTTGAAATTTGTAAAATAAGTTTGACTGTACGGATAATACTATCCGCAAATCATTGAAAAAGAGTGGTGGTGTTTAAATAAGTAATCTGGAATATTGAACAGGTATATCCCGCTTAGGAACTTGGAAAACAAGGTTTTCCTTTTGTGTTGTGAAGTTTGATAAAATTGCAGTCTTGGTTAAAATGTATTCCAAGCTTGCTAATTCTGATTTATTGAGTTGTTCCTGCAGCTTTGTAAAGTCCGCATTATTTGAGAATGTTTTTACTTCTTCTTTGCAGCAAGAAACTTTCTTGAATGAAGCATTATTCTCATTGCTATCCATAACACAAGAACAATTTGACGAGGAAGACATACTGCAAATACTATACGTTACCGCATAACTCATATTACTAAGCATCACTAGTAAAATCAAAACTGCACCGTATATTTTTGCGTATTTTTTCAAATATTATTTATTTGCCTATAATATAATAAACGTAAGATTATTAAAAAAGTTCAAAAACAGATTACCACATTTCTTTCGCAACTTGAATATTTTATGCAGATTAATCAGTTTTATCTATTCAACTGTGATTATTTCACCTATATGCAGGTAATTTATTTTTACTATTTAGAATGTTCAACTTTTATAAAAATATTAAATTGAGTTAAGCAGTTCATTTATTTTATAGGTTAGATTATATAATCATAGATTTTACATTAAAAATATGATATTTTGATACGCACAATAAATAAGTAATGTTTGTTATACATAATATGAATAGAAGAAA
>JBHELA010000026.1:0-18264 GCA_041859005.1 Ignavibacteria bacterium | reverse complement strand
AAATAGTAATTTTAAATGTCCGGATAAAAATACCGGCTTCTTTATGTACTTGTTTATTCAAAAAATTAACAAAAAGATACCAACAAAAATAATAAAAATGTTTAATTATTGAAATGACAAAATTAGTACTAAGACCTTGATTTCTGTAAAATAAAAACGGCTGCCGTAAGCAGCCGTTTCACAAATATAATTAAAGATATTTATCCTTCGCTTTTCTTTCTTGAGGTTGAACGCATAGCAACAGTTTTCTTTTCAGTCTTCTTTATTGGCTTATCATGTGTTTCGGATTTAGTATGTTTCTCTGTTTTTTTCTTAACTGTTTTTTTTGCAACAGGTTTCTTTTCCGGTTTTTCTTTTTCGGCTTCCGGTTTCTCCTTCTTTGAAACAGTTTTTTTAGCGGTTTTATCGGAGACCTTTGCTGTTGACTTTGTTTCAGTCTTTGCTTTTTCTACCACACTAAAATCGACTAATTCAATTATCGCTGTTTCACCGCCATCGCCGACACGGTACCCGCTTTTAAGAACGCGTGTATATCCGCCGGATCTTTCAAGAACCTTTGGACCTATTTCTTTAAGGATTATAGTTATAGCTTCTCTGTCTCTAAGGAATTTTCTTATTTCTCTTGCATAATGTACGTATGCTTCAGGACTTTTTGATGCTTTCTTTGCTTTAGTAAGCAAAGGTTCGATAAACCTCCTTAATTCCTTGGCTTTTGCGAGAGTGGTTGTTATTCTCTTGTGCTTAATTAAAGAGATACAAAGATTTGATAGCAATGCCTTTCTATGACTTGCGGTTCTTTTTAGTTTTCTTCCTTTTTTTCTATGTTCCATTCTTTACAAAAAAATTTGATTACAAAATTATATCTGAAGCAATTTATTTTTTCTTTTCTTCGCCTATGAATTTATCAACATCCATACCGAATGTAAGTCCAAAACTTTCAATAAGGTCACCAAGTTCAGCAAGTGATTTCCTTCCGAAATTCCTGTAGTGAAGCATATCTGATTCCTGTTTACCTACAAGGTCTGCTATGTTTTTGATGTTTGCAGAGCGCAGGCAATTCTGAGATCTAACAGAAAGGTCAAGTTCATCAACAGGAGTTAAAAGTATTTTCTTTGTATTCTCAAACAGTTCGTCCTTGACTTCTTCTTCTATTTCTTTTATTTCTGCTTCCGGGCTAAGGTTCATAAATAACTGTATATGGTCTTTAAGTATGCGTGAAGCAAGTATTAGAGCAGTTTCAGGCTCCATTGCACCTGTGGTTTCAATATCAAGTATTAGTTTTTCGTAGTCTGTTTTCTGAGCAACACGCGTGTTTTCGATAACGAAAGTTACGTTAAGTATTGGTGAAAACAGGGAATCAATCGGAACAAAACCCAGAGGAAGCTCGTGTTTCTTGTTTTCTTCGGACGGAACATATCCTATTCCTGAACCAATTCTTAATTCTACATTCATTTTGCCTTCTTTATTAAGAGTGGCAATATGAAGGTCGGGATTAAGAATTTCTAAATCAGCCGTCGCCTCCTGAATGTGCTTTGCTTTTAATTCAGCAGGTCCTGAAATACTGAACTCAATTTTTGATGATTTACCGGTTAAATCCTTAAATCGGACTTCTTTAAGATTTAAAATAATTTCGGATACGTCTTCGACTACTCCTTTAATTGTAGTAAACTCATGCTGAATATCATTGACCTGCAGGGCAATAATAGCTGTTCCCGGAAGTGAAGATATCAGAATTCTCCTTAATGCATTTCCGATGGTAACACCATATCCTTTTTCCAGAGGCTGCATTATGAATCTGCCAAAAGTATTTGTGTATGTATTTTCTTCTCTTATTACCTTTTCCGGTAAATGTAAATGATTAATTTTCATTATAATATTTATTATTAATTTTTATTTCGAGTACAACTCAACGACCAACTGTTCGTTACCTATAAACGGAACATCAGCTCTGTCGGGAATGTGCAGGAAAGTACCGGCCATATTCGCTTTATCAAGATTTAACCAGGATGGAATCATATTATCTTTCATTCTTTTCATGGCATCATGGAATGCAGGTAGTTTTCTGCTTTTTTCACGAACCTGCAAAACATCTCCGGATTTGAGCATGTATGAAGGAATATTCACAACATTACCGTTTACTGTCAGGTGTTTATGCAAAATAAGCTGTCTTGCTGCTTTTCTTGAAGGAGCAAGTCCTATTCTGTATAATGTATTGTCGAACCTGCTTTCAAGTATCTTAACAAGGTTTTCACCGGTAATACCTTTTCTTTTTGCAGCTTCTGCAAAATAGCCCCTGAATTGCTTTTCAAGCAATCCATAAGTCTTGCGGATTTTCTGCTTTTCACGAAGCTGAACCAGATAATCGGATGTTCTTGGTCTTTTGCTCATGCCGTGCTGTCCGGGAGGATAGTTTCTCTTCTCAATCGGGCATTTATCCGTAAAGCATTTTACTCCTTTTAAAAACAGTTTTGTTCGTTCTCTTCTGCAGAGTTTACAACTTGCATCAGTATATCTAGCCATTTATAATTTTTTCTTTATGTTATAATAAAATGTTTTTTATACTCTTCTTTTCTTCGGCGGACGGCAACCATTATGCGGAAGCGGTGTTATGTCCTTTATGGATGATATCTCCAGACCTGCAGTATTTAAAGCTCTCACAGCAGCATCACGTCCTGAACCGACACCCTTAATAAGCACTTCAACCTTTTTTAAACCAAGGTCATAAGCTTCTTTTGCAGCTGCTTCGGCTGTCATTTGTGCGGCAAATGGAGTATTTTTCTTCGATCCCTTGAATCCCATTTTACCAGAGGAAGCCCATGAAATTGTGTTTCCATAAGCATCGGTTAAGGTAACGATGACATTGTTAAAAGTAGCCCTGATTCTTGCAACTCCTGTTGAATCGACCTGGATCTTCTTTTTAGTCTTTTTTACAGTTTTAGCCAAATCTATTATGTATTAAATTAATTTAAAAAACCTGATTCAATTATTTCTTGGCTGCAGCTTTCTTCTTGCCTGCAACAGTTTTTCTCTTGCCTTTTCTTGTTCGTGCATTAGTCCGTGTTCTTTGACCTCTAACAGGTAAACCTCTTCTGTGTCTTTTGCCTCTGTATGTACCGGTATCAATAAGCCTCTTAATGTTCATCTGTACTTCAGACTTAAGAGCACCTTCAAGTTTAATTGTGCTTATTTCATTCCTTATCTTGTTTACTTCATCATCGGTTAAGGCAGAGACTTTTGTATCTTCACTGATACCAAGTTTACCCAGAATTTGTTTTGAGGTCGAAAGACCGATTCCGAATATGGAAGTTAACCCAATAACTGATCTTTTATTTCTTGGTAGGTCAACACCTGCTATTCTTGCCAATTTATACTCCTGTTAATGTTAAAATTATTAAAAATTATCCCTGACGCTGTTTGTGTTTAGGATTCGTGCAAATAACCCTTACAACACCCTTGCGTTTTATGATTTTGCACTTATCACACATTTTTTTTACCGAACTTCTTACTTTCATATCCTTGTAATTAATTTTTATTTATATCTGTATGTAATTCTTCCCTTGGTCAGGTCGTAGGGCGAAAGTTCAACGCTAACCTTGTCCCCCTGCAAAATCCTGATATAATGCAGTCTCATTTTTCCTGAAATATGAGCAAGAATTTCATGCCCGTTTTCAAGTTTAACCCTGAAAGTAGTATTAGGAAGAATTTCCGTAATAATACCGTCTACCTTTATTGAATCCTGTTTTACCAAGTTAATGTTATTTTGTTAATACTTCAGGTTCACCGTCAGTAATCAAAATCGTATGTTCATAATGAGCTGAAGGCTCTCCGTCCTGTGTCACTATTGTCCATCCGTCGCTTAAAGTCTTAACTGCATAATCACCGTAATTAACCATCGGTTCAATCGCGATCGTCATACCGGCTTTTAATTTCGAGTTACTCGCAGGACTGTAAAAATTTGGTACTGCGGGTTCTTCGTGCAGATTTTTTCCAATTCCGTGTCCAACCAGATCCCTTACAACACCGTATCCTGAACCTTCAACATGAGTTTGTACGGCAACCGAAATATCATTTATTACATTACCGGCTATTGCTTTCGAAATACCTTTATATAGAGATTCTTCTGTAACCTTCATCAGTTTCTGCTTCTTATTACTAACTTCACCTACTGGAAATGTGTAGGCAGAATCTCCGTAATATCCGCTTTTTAAGACACCAATATCAACAGATACAATATCACCGGATTTTAATTTTCTTTGTGAAGGAATTCCGTGTACAACTTCTTCGTTGACTGAAATACATGCACTTGCGGGGAATCCCTTTCTTCTTCTTGTACCGCCATAACCTTTAAAAGCGGGGATAGAATTCTTACTGAGAATGTAAAATTCTATTTCCCTGTCCAACTCCAATGTGGTAATACCTTCCTTGATAAAAGACTTAATGTATCTTAAAGTCTCAGCAACAATCATGTTGCTCTCACGCATCAACTCAATTTCTTTTCCACTCTTAATTAAGGACATTAAAACTTTCTACCTGCGCGATTTAAGTTTTGTCCCTTTCATAAACCCGTCATAATGCCTCATTAACAGATGAGATTCAATCTGCTGTAAAGTGTCAAGTGCAACACCAACAACGATTAATAAACTTGTTCCACCAAAAAACTGTGCCAGGCCTGTACTGATGCCGAGCTTCATTAGGAACGTAGGTATTATGGCAATAATCGCAAGGAATATTGAACCGGGTAATGTTATTTTTGTAAGAATATTATCTATAAAATCAGAGGTTGGTTTACCCGGTCTTACACCCGGAATAAAACCTCCTTGCTTTTTCATGTTGTCAGCTACATCCTTCGGATTGAAAGCAATAGCTGTATAAAAATACGTAAAGAATATAATTAATAAAGCGTATATAAAAGAATAAAACCAGCTGTCATAATTAAAGTATCCTGACAATGACTGCATAAATTCACTGTTCGGGAAAAAAGAAAGTACGGTGCTCGGAATGAACATTATTGATTGAGCAAAAATCAAAGGCATAACACCTGCCTGATTAACCTTTAGAGGTATGTACTGTGTTACACCGCCAAATACCTTGCGGCCAACTACTCTCTTTGCGTATTGTACAGGTATCTTTCTTGTTGCAATAGTAACTGAAATAACTCCTGCAATTATAAAAACAAACCCTGCAATATAAATTGCTTCAATAAGTATGTTTCTTACACCCGATGCAATTATCTGATATTCGTCAAATAATGAATAAGGAAATCTGTCAATAATCCCTATAAATATAATTAATGATATTCCATTCCCTATTCCTCGCTCGGTTATCTGCTCTCCAAACCACATTAATAGAATTGTACCGGCAGTAAGAAATATTATAGTCGAAAATGTAAAAATAAACATGGACACTTCCGGACTTATTATATTTAAATCGCCTGCACGTCTTGAAGCCAGCTGAACACTTATTCCCCATGCCTGCAAAGCAGCAACGGGTATCGTTCCGAGCCTTGTAAGCTGGTTGATTTTTTTCCTTCCTTCTTCACCTTCTTTCTGAAGTTTCTGAAAGTATGGAAATACTGCACCGAGTAACTGAATGATAATAGATGCACTGATGTAAGGCATTATACCAAGTGAAAATACAGCAGCTTTGCTGAAAGCACCTCCGACGAACAAATCATATAAACCGAAAAGTCCGCCTGTATTCGAGTTCTTGTTGGCTTCGGCCAGCACAGAAGCATCAATACCGGGAAGTGTTATGTGTGCACCTATTCTAACAACTATTAATAGTGCAATCGTAAAGAAGATTCTCGTTCTGAGTTCTTCTATTTTAAATATATTCCTGAAATTTTCTACGAAACCGCTCATATGATAATGGCTTTTCCTCCGAGGTTCTCGATTTTTTCTTTTGCAGATTTGCTGAATGAATTTGCTGAGATCTCAAGTTTAGACTTTAATTCACCGTTGCCGAGAATTTTCAGCGGCTTACGTGAATCTTTAACAAAACCGAAGTCAAGCAGATATTTAAAATCAAAAGCTGTATCAGTAATCTTACCTTCATCGATAAGTTTCTGAATTCCGCCAAGATTCATTACATTGTACTCAACTCTGTTTATGTTTTTAAATCCGAACTTAGGAACCCTTCTCTGCAGCGGCATCTGACCGCCTTCAAACCAGGCTCTGTATTTGTTGCCTGAACGGGATTTTGCACCGTTTTCACCTCTTGTGGATGTGCCTCCAAAACCGGAACCCTGACCTCTACCGACTCTCTTTTTCTTTTTCCTTGAGCCTTCTGCGTATTTTAAGTTACTGAGTATGTGCATTTATTTACTTTTTTACTATTACTATAAAAAACCCTATGTCCGCTTTTCAGCGGACATAGGTATTGGATGATTATCTAAATCAAATTTTAGAAGTGAACATTTAACATAATACTTGCAACACCGGTACCGAAACCTGAAGTCTTAGGACCTGTGTATGTAACTGTTGCTGCTGTTGATGAATTAGTCTGTGTTACTTCAGGAGCACTGTTCATCTGCATTCCTAATGTGTATTTACCGCCTAAAGAAATTCCAGGAGCGAAATACCAGTCAAATCCGAAGTTTGCTCCGAAACCAATTGAGCTACCTGATCTTTTTTCTTGTCCTGTATTGACACCGAATGTGTAATCTGTGGTTGAGCTCATTGTACCGAAGTTAACATTAAGACCTAAGTAAGGTGATACACCGTATAAAGCTTTGAAATGGTAGTTACCATCAACTGAAAGTCCAAACATTGTTGATGAAGACTTTGCAGTTGAACCTGCCCATTTTGGCTCCCATGAACCTGAACCAAAACTGATACCGCCACCGATTGCGATTTCGTTTGTTACATAATACTGGAATCCTGCACCAAACATCTGGTTAAGCGATGCATTTGATGAGTCAGCATAGTTTGAATAAGAACCTGATGGTGCACCACCGAAGTTAGCACTTACGAATGGTGAATAGGTAAAGATAAAACTCTTTGAACCCTGATAAACTTCAGGTTTTGTTCCATCCCAGTTTTTGTTAATCTGTGCAAATGATGCACTAACAACAAACAGTGACATTACGAAGACGATGAATAACTTTTTCATTTTGTTACCTTTCATTTTTGTTTTTAAATAAGTTTTTTACAGTTTTTGTTGCTGATGTTGCCGAAAAACTTTTATTATAGTACTTCAACTTTTACTAAATGTTTCACCTTTTCAATCATTCCCCTTATCTGCGGGGTATCCTTCTTTACTGTTGAATAATTAGGTCTTCCTAATCCCAATGCTTCTATAGTTCTCTTTTGTCTGACAGTTGTGTCTATAATGCTTTTTGTTTGTGTTATTTTTAAATTCTTTTCCATTAATAATTAAAATTGATTTAGATTGAAAAAAGTTCTGCCAAACCGATTCCACGTTTATCTGCAACCATTTTTGCATCCTTAAGATTTTTCAGTGCATTCACGGTTGCTTTGACCACATTGTGAGGATTTGATGATCCTAATAATTTGGTCAGCACATCCTGGACACCAACTGATTCGAGAACTGCTCTAACACCACCGCCGGCGATCAATCCTGTTCCCGGTGAAGCTGGTTTCAGTAAAACCTTCGCTGCACCATACTTTCCTATAATCTCATAAGGTATAGTACCTTTTCTAAGAGGAACTGAAACGATACTTTTACGAGCGTCTTCAACGCTTTTTCTTATTGCATCCGTCACTTCATTAGCCTTGCCAAGCCCGATTCCTACATGTCCTCTGCCATCTCCAACAACACTAACAGCACTAAAACTAAACCTTCTTCCACCTTTTACGACTTTGGCTACCCTGCCTATGTAGACTAATTTCTCTTTTAACTCAAGCTCACTCGCTTTGATGTATTTTTTCGCCATTAAATTAATTTATTTTTCTCTTTTCGTTAACTACTTTATTATTAAGACTGAAACAGTGCTTATATAAAGTTTTTATTTAAAAGAACTTGTCAATAATTGTAAAAACAAACAATAAAGTCAAGTCATTTTTAAAATCGTTCTCAGAGGAGGATTCGAACCTCCACTAACGGCTCCAAAGGCCGCTGTCCTGCCATTAGACGATCCGAGATTCGTTCAAACCAACTAAGAGGTTTGATTTAAAACTTTAAACCGCCTTCTCTGGCACCATCAGCCAAGGATTTCACTCTTCCATGATACAAATAACCGTTACGATCGAATACAACAGAATCTATATTCATAATCTTAGCTTTCTCAGCAATTGCCTTACCTATTTCTTTTGATTTAGCAGTTTTACCTTTTAAACTTTTTATTTTCTCGGCTGTTGTTTTTTCTGTTGATGAAGCAGCTGTTAGTGTTTTTCCATTTACATCATCAACCAACGTTGCATAAATATGAGAAAGACTTCTGTAGACAACCAGACGCGGTCTGTCAGGTGTACCGTTTATCTTCTTTCTAATCCTGAATTTTATCTTTTGTCTGTTAGTTAGATATTTCGTATTCACTGTTATTTATAATTTAAACTTTAATAATTTACTTTGCTGCTGTTTTACCGGCTTTTCTTCTTACTTTTTCTGTGTCATACTTTACGCCTTTTCCTTTATAAGGTTCAGGTTCTCTGAATGAACGAATCTTTGAAGCGATAGCACCAACAAGTTGTTTATCGATACCGCTTATCAATATATTAGTTGGAATAGGTACTTCAATTTTTATATCTTCCGGTGCGGAAAAAATTATCGGATGCGAATAACCAAGTGCCATAACAAGGTTTTTACCCTTTAATTCTGCTTTATAACCTACACCGACTAATTCAAGCTTCTTCGAATATCCATCAGTAACGCCAACTATCATATTCATCATAAGCGCTCTGTACAATCCGTGCAATGCTTTATTCTTCTTAAGTTCGTTATCGCGTGTGAATGTAAGTTCTGAACCCTCAAGATTCGCTTTTACATCACCTGTCAAAGTCATATTCAAAGTGCCTTTTGGTCCTGTAACGCTTAATACATTATCTTTAATATCAAGTTTTACATTCCCAGGAATTGTTATCGGCTTTTTACCTATTCTACTCATATTCTAAATTTACAATTAAATTTTATTGATTACCAGATTTCACAAATTACTTCACCGCCAATTTTCTGGGCTCTTGCCTGTTTATCGGTCATTAACCCCTTGGAGGTGGATATTACTGCAATGCCGAGTCCATTACGCACTCTCGGAATACTATCCGAATCAGTATAATTTCTTATACCCGGCTTGCTTACTCTTTTAAGTCCCTCAATAACACTGATACCGTCATTGTATTTCAGCTTTATTGATATATATTTTCTAATACCTTCGCCTTCAAGAATTGAATAGTCACTGATAAAGTGTGCACTCTTCATTATTTCAGCGATACCTTTTTTCATGTTTGAAGCCGGAATATCTACTGATTTCTTACCGGCACTTATTGCGTTTCTAACCCTTGTTAAAAAATCCGCTATTGGGTCTGTCATTGACATTCTAAATAATCTCCGTTTTAATTTTTTACCAGCTTGATTTAACAACTCCGGGAATCTTACCCTGAAGCGCTAATTCCCTGAATACAAGACGTGATACACCAAACTTTCTATAATAACTTCTTGCCCTGCCTGTCATCATGCATCTGTTGTGAAGACGCGTTGCACTGCTGTCGCGCGGCAGTTTTGCAAGTCCTGCGTAATCACCTTTTTCTTTCAGTTCTTTCCTTTTTTCTGCATATTGGGCAACTATTCTTTCTCTTCTTTGCTGCCTTGCTATATGTGATTTTTTTGCCATTTATATGTATCTATTATTCTGAATAATTATTTTGTGAATGGTATTCCAAAACCCTTTAAAAGATCGTAAGCTTCCTCGTCTGTCTTTGCTGTCGTTACAAATGTTATGTCCATTCCAGTTATTCTCGTTATTCCATCTACATTTATTTCCGGGAATATAATCTGTTCTTTTACTCCCATTGAATAATTTCCTCTGCCGTCAAAACTCTTGTCAGATAATCCACGAAAGTCACGTATTCTCGGTATTGAGATATTAATAAACCTGTCAAGGAATTCATACATTCTGTCGTTTCTTAATGTAACTCTCACACCAATGTTCATACCTTCTCTGAGCTTGAAGTTAGATACAGATTTCTTTGCTTTAACAACAGTCGGTTTCTGGCCTGTAATAGCTTCAAAATCTTTAACTGTAGAATCAATCAGCTTCGGTTCAACAACTGCCTGACCGACACCGCTGTTCATTACAATCTTTGTAAGCTTCGGAGCCTGCATAACATTTTTATAACCGTGTTTCTTTATAAGCTCAGGAACAATCTTTGTTCTGTAAAATTCAAGTAATCTTACAGGTACTTTTTCTTCCTTAAAGTTAGTATCTTTTCCGTCTTTTCCTTTTTTGCCTTTTGCCTGCTTTACGGCAACTTCAGATTCTTTTTTTCTATCTTCTTTGCTTTTTGCCATTTTCTATTAACTAATTATAATTTCACCTGATTTTTTGCTCAACCTCATCCTTTTTTCTTTGCCGGTTGTCGGATCTTTTACAATCTCCATACCGATTCTTGTCTGCTTGCTTGTCTTTGGACAAACCAGTGATACGTTGGTAATGTTGATTGGAGCTTCTCTTTTTATTATCGCCGCCTGAGGATTTTTTTGAGTTGCTTTCTGGTGCTTATGAACTATATTAACACCTTCAACTATAACTCTGCCTTTTTGCTTGTCGATGAAAAGAATCTTGCCGGTAGTACCTTTCGAGTTACCGCTTAATACTTTTACTGTATCGTTTTTCTTGAGTCTTGTTTTTATCATTTTATAATCTCTTTATATCAATATTATATTAAATTACTTCCGGAGCTAAAGAAATAATCTTCATGAACTGCTTTTCGCGAAGTTCTCTTCCGACAGGTCCGAATATACGTGTACCTCTCGGCTCGTTGTTTGCATTTAAAAGAACTGCTGCGTTTTCATCAAACTTTATGCAGCTGCCGTCTTTTCTTTGTACTTCTTTTGCAGTCCTGACTATTACCGCTCTTGAAACTTCACCTTTTTTGACCGTACCGCCTGGGATAGCAGACTTTACTGATACTACTATTATATCACCGAGACTTGCATATCGTCTGTCCGAACCGCCGAGTACTCTAATACATCTGACAGATTTAGCACCTGAGTTATCTGCAACCGTAAGATTTGTTTCTTCCTGTATCATAATAAATAATTAAAATTGTCTTTACTTTATTAAAAAACTATTTGGCTTTTTCAACTATTTCAACAAGTCTCCAGCGTTTATTCTTACTCAAAGGTCTTGTCTCCATTATTTTAACTGTATCGCCTATGCCGCATTCATTCTTTTCGTCATGAGCCATAAACTTTGTTGTCTTCTTAAAAAACTTCTTGTACAAAGGATGTTGGACCCTTTTTTCTATCGCAACAACAACAGACTTATCCATCTTGCTGCTAACTACAACACCGATTCTTGATTTTCTTGAAGTTGTTCTTTTCTTAACTTCTGTTTGCTCCATTTTTTTATCTTCGCTCATTCAGATATTATGTTATTTCTTTGAATTTGATTTTTCTGCAATTTCTCTTTGTCTAAGAACAGTAAGAATCTTGGCAATGTCTTTCTTTGTGTTTCTCATTGCTTTATAATTTTCAAGCTGTCCCGAAGCATGCTGGAATCTGTAGTTCTCCAGAGCTTCGTATGAATCCTTCAGATTGTGCTTCAGATCTTCGCTTGTCATGTCCTTTATTTGGTAAAACTTCATTTTTCTTCTTATTAATTAAACTAATCTTTTTACAAATTTTGTTTTTATGGGAAGTTTATGCGATGCAAGCCTGAATGCTTCTTCAGCAACAGTTGCAGTTACACCGTCAACTTCAAACATAATCTTGCCCGGTTGAATAACAGCTACCCAGTACTCAGGAGCTCCCTTACCTTTACCCATTCGGGTTTCAGCAGGTTTTTTAGTTACTGGTTTGTCAGGAAATATTCTTATCCAGACCTTACCGTCTCTTTTCATAAATCTTGTTAGAGCAATTCTTGCTGCTTCTATCTGTCTGTCCGTAATCCAAGCAGCTTCCATAGCTTTCATACCAAAAGAACCAAAAGCCACCAGATTTCCTCTGCCTGCTTTTCCTCTACGGTTTCCTTTCTGGGTTTTTCTGAATTTAACCCTTTTGGGCATTAACATAATCTATATACTCCGTATAATTAACTTTTTATTTAGAATGTTTTTCTCCTCTGCAAATCCATACTTTTACGCCTATTGCTCCGTAAATTGTATGTGATGTAACAGAAGCATAATCAATGTCCGCCCTTAATGTCTGAAGCGGAATTCTTCCTTCCTTGTATTGCTCTGACCTTGCTATTTCAGCACCGCCAAGTCTTCCTCCGCACATGACCTTGATGCCCTCGGCACCCATTCTCATCGTCGAAGTTATAGCAGCTTTCATTGCTCTTCTGAAAGATACTCTGTTGGCTATCTGTGCAGCAATATTTTCAGCGACTAAGTGCGCATTCAGCTCCGGTTTCTTTATTTCCTCAACGTTTATCTTCACCTCTTTATTCGTAATCTTCTTGATTTCCTCTTCCAACTGAGTGATTTCCTTACCGCTCTTTCCGATAACAAAACCTGGTCTTGAAGTACTGATGGTCAGAGTAATTTTCTTAAGAGTTCTTTCGATGTAAACCTTCGCTACTCCTGCTTTCTCAAGTCTCTTCTTCAGATAATTTCTTATCTTGGAATCTTCTTTTAGTTTTTGAGCAAAACTCTTTTCATCATACCAATTAGAGTCCCAGGTATTTATGACCCCTAATCTAAAACCAACCGGATGTGTCTTTTGTCCCAAAAAATCTCCTTAAATTATTTAAATTTTTAAATCTTTGCTTCTATGTTTTCAACCACTAAAGTCAAATGTGCAGAACGCTTTCTTATTCTGTAAGCTCTTCCCTGCGGTGCAGGCAGCATTCTCTTCATTACAGGTCCTCCGTTTACGAAGGCTTCCTTTATAATTACTTCTTTCTTATCTAATCTTCCTGTATCCAGCTTACCGACAAGGTTCGAATATGCTGAAAGTAAGGTAAGCTCTACGACTTTAGCAGGATGTTTCTTCGAAAACTTCAGCGTATTTAGTCCGTCTTCAACATTCATGTTCCTGATAAGATCAACGAGAAGTCTCATCTTTCTTGGTGATGTAGGTATATATCTTTTTACTGCTCTTGCTTCCATTACTTAGCACCTCCAGCCTTTTCTTCTTTTCTTTGACCTGAATGGGCTCTGAAAGTTCTCGTATGAGAAAACTCACCAAGTTTGTGTCCGACCATATTTTCAGAAACGAAAACAGGGATGAACTTATTGCCGTTATGAACCGCAAAAGTGTGCCCGATAAAATCAGGCGTTATTGTACAGGCTCTTGCCCAGGTCTTTATTACCTGCTTCTTGTTGCCTTCGTTAAGTTTTTCAACTTTAGCAACAAGCTTAAAATCTATAAAAGGACCTTTCTTATAGGATCTCGTCATTTCTTATTCCTTTTTTTAACAATGTATTTGTTGGAAACACTTTTCTTCTTTCTTGTTTTGTAACCTTTTGCAGGTAATCCCCATGGGCTGACAGGATGTCCGCCGCCTGATGTTTTACCCTCACCGCCGCCCATCGGGTGGTCAATCGGGTTCATCGCAACACCTCTTACATGAGGTCTTCTACCCATCCATCTTGACCTTCCGGCTTTGCCGATGCTGATATTTTCGTGGTCAATATTGCTCACAACGCCAATCGTAGCCTTGCACTCATTCTTAATCATTCTCACTTCACCTGACGGCAATTTCACCTGGCAGTATTTGTCGTCTTTAGCAACAATCTGACCCGAAGTACCTGCGCTTCTTGCGATCTGCGCACCTTTACCCGGTTTCAATTCAATGTTGTGTATAAAAGTACCGACAGGAATTGAATAAACCTGCATAGTATTACCGGTTTTCATTTCAGCTTCGTTAGATGACTGAATGACTTCTCCAACTTTAATTCCGTCCGGAGCAACTATATAAGCTTTTGTACCATCACTGTATTGTATTAATGCAATACGTGCAGTTCTGTTAGGATCGTATTCGACTGCAATTACTTTTGCTTCTTCAGAGTTTGTTCTCTTAAAGTCAATAATCCTGTATCTTCTCTTATGTCCGCCGCCTCTGAATCTTGAAGTCACTCTTCCGTGGTTATTTCTGCCGCCGGATTTCTTAATCGGTGCCAACAATGATTTTTCCGGTGTTGACTTCGTTATCTCCTCAAATGAAGATATCGAGTAGTATCTCGTCGCCGGTGTTACTGGTTTTAACTTTCTTAATGCCATTTATATAATCAAGTATTTTCTAATTTTCAAATTGTTGCGTAAAACGACCTAAACTTCAAGTTTGCTGTTTAACGAATTTTAGGCAAACTTTAAATTACAAATTTAAACAAAATAAGTCAATGCAAGAACAGCGGGAATTTTCCACTGCTTGTGAGGTTTAAGTTTGATATTTTAATATTTCTAGAGAACTAGTAAAATAATAAATATAGTATTAAAATACAAATACTAAATCAATCTTTTTACAATAATTTTTCTTTTGGGAAAATTGTACAACGCTTAGCAAAAAGAATTTTAAGACATTCCCGGATTAAAAGAAGCTGCGTGAAAACAGACGTTTGTAATCCCCGTTTCACCGTAATGTGCGTTCTTTGCGTCCGACGTGGCGGATTCTTGGGTGGGGATCAGGCGGCTTGCCTGTCTACTGCCAGGTAGACCCGCTTCAGGTTTACCTTTAGGGAGGGAATCCAATTATTAAATTACTCTAAATGCTTATGCTTACAATATTGAACACTAATGTCCAATCCCTGTTGTCTGCCCGTTATCTCACCGTTGTTTGCCCGTTATTTCACCGTTTCCCGCCCGAATCTCACCCGTATCTTGCCCGTTATTAATTATAAAGGCTGCAAAGCAGCCTTTATTTTAAAACTCAATATATTCTAAATAGTTATCTTCCGAAATTATATGTAAATCCTATATTTATTCCAAAATTACTAAAAGGATATTTAGGTTTTTCTGCTTTATTATCACCTGCCACTTTTGTAAATGTGCTTTCGTAAGTAATTGTTGGCTCTAATGGAACTCCCGAAAAATTCTCAGTATTCTCTAAAGTGCTCGGGCTCCAGCTCATGGCTGTACCGTAAACTTCCGCAAAAAGGTCAATGTTATTTCCGGAATTGTAATTAATACCGAAAGCACCCTGAAAACCTATACCAAGTCCGCCTGTTTCTTTTAGTTTATAAGTACCGCTTTTCAACGATGTGGTTGCCTCATAATATTTTGTAGGAATACCGAAAACTACTCCCAGTCTGGAATAAGGTGAAACTTTTTCTGAAGGAACTTTAAGTACCAGAGATGGAATGATTGAGATTGTGTTAGCATACCATTTATTTAAAATGTTTGCATTTGTTCCTGACTGAATTATATTATACTCATATTTTCCGCCAAACATATAAGAACCGTCAAGTTCAACAGCAAAGTTTTTATTTATGTTGTAGCCAAAACCTGCATGTACCGCCGTACCTTCATTAAAAGAACCGTATTGAATATCAAAGTTTGTGCTTGATATTCCGGCATCATATATTTTCTGCTCTGCAAGGCTAAAGCCGTAACCTACACCCGCTTTAACATATATCTGCTGCGAATAAACGCTGCATGAAAAAGCAAGAAGAATTGCCATAATAGTAAGTAGTTTGATTTTCTTCATTTTGTTTACCCTCATTTTAGTTTATAAACAATCACTCAATACAAAATTATATCTCAAAGATAAATTATACAATCTATTAATATTAATTGTTTCTTACTTATGGATATGGAATTACATCAAATAAAACATTTATTCTTTGTAATTTTGTTTATATTGTATAAATTACGGAGTAGTGGAAAAGAATAATATAAAAGTTATAAAGTTCGGCGGAGACTGTCTGAGTGATTCAAAACACATACTTAAAGCAGTTGAAATAATACTTTCAGAAAAACAGTTCCCTGTGATTGTTGTCTCAGCAATGGAAGGAATCACCGACCTTCTTTTAAACGGTATAATAAAAGCAAAAGGCAGAGAAACGAACGTAAACGAAACTGTAAGTTCTATTACCGAATTCCATTATAATATAGCACAGGAATCGATAAAAAACGACAAAGTATTTAACAAAACGATTCAAACTTTCACAACGCTAATTAAAAAGGTTGAAAGACTGCTTTACGGCGTTAGCTACACTGAAGAAGTAACTGAAGCTGTCAAGGCATACATTTTAAGTTACGGTGAAAGGATTTCGGCAGCAATACTTTCAGGTGTTCTTGAAGATAACGGAACTGAATCAACGGTGATTGAAACTGATAAAATAGGATTAATTACCGATGATAACTTTGAACATGCAATGGTTAACCTTGAAGAGTTTAAACGTAATTTTAATTTCCATGCACACAGTATATTTAATGCATGTATAATACCTATTTTTACTGGATTTTTTGGGAGTTCTGCTGAAGGTAAAGTAACTACGTTCGGCAGAGGTGGAGCAGACTATTCGGCTTCCGTTATTGCTTACGGATTTGATGCAAACGAACTTGAAATATGGAAATGCTGTACAGGATTTACGAGTGCCGATCCCGACATCGTTAAGGATGCAACTATTATTGACAAACTTTCATATTTTGAAGCCGCAGAGCTTTCTTACTTTGGTAAAAAGATTCTGCATCCTCTCACGATTGAACCAATAGCTTCGCAGGAGATTCCTATTTCAGTAAAAAACCTGTGCGACCCGAAAAGTAAAGGTACTTTGATTATTCCTGAAGCTTATGTAGAGGAAAATGTGGTAAAAAGTATATCCCAGAATGATAATATTGCTATGATACGAATACACGGAACCGGTATTGGTTATAAGCCCGGACTTATAAAAAGTATTAGTGATGCCCTTTCAGCAAGCGGTATAAATATTTTTTCTACTCTGAGCTCTCAAACTACTATTAATTTAATAATTGAAAACGACTTTGCCGAAGAAGCCCTGGAAATTCTGAACACATTTAAAGGCAGAATAATTGAGAAGATAAATTTCGTAAGAAATATTGCTTTGATTGCAATTATCGGAGAAGGGCTACTGAGAAAACGCGGTATATTCGGCAGAATTCTTAACGCAGTATCACATGAGAAAGTAAATGTTGAAATGGCGTCGGGAGGAGCATCGGAGGTTGCAATATATATTATAGTACCTAAGGAAGAACTTCATGATGTTATAAACGCTCTTCATAAAGAATTCATTAAGCCGTAAACAAATTGGCTTGAAAATGTTATCAGACATTGATAGCTTGCATACTAACAAAATGTTACTCCCCTTTAGTGTAACGGTTAGCACATGACTCTCTGAAAGTCACGGTCGTGGTTCAAATCCATGAAGGGGAACAAAGCTCTTAAATTCTTATTATTGCTTCATATTCAAAATCAGTTAATCGAGCTTTCATTGAGCTTAAGTTGAGCCTTCATCGAGAACCAATCGAGAACCAATCGACAAACAATCGACAAACAATCGACAAACAATCGACAAACAATCGACAAACAATCGAGAACCAACCCTGAAGATACCTGAAAACACTTTGTTTTCTCTTATCTCAAAGAATATTATGTAAAATAATGACGTGAAAAAATTAGCACTAATTTGTATTTAAGAATATATTAAATATGTGCATACAACTTTATATATTAATTTCATAATTTAATCACAAATTATTAAAACATTGTTTGATATAAAAATATTATTACTAATCGGTTCTGGCGGGTTTGCGGGCAGCATTCTGCGGTATATAATATCAATGGGTATCCAGAATAGATTTCTTTCATCATTTCCTTACGGAACTTTATCAGTAAACATAATTGGATCATTCTTAATAGGTGTCGTTTACGCCCTCGTCGAAAGAGGAAATTTATCACCTGAAGTGAGGATATTTCTTGCTACAGGTTTACTCGGCGGATTCACGACATTCTCTGCTTTTTCACTTGATGCATTAAACCTTCTGCAGGAAGGTCTCTGGGTTGAAGGAGTTTCATACATTATAATATCAGTAATTCTTGGAATTGCATTTGCATTCCTTGGCTTATTAACGATTAAACTTTTCTAAAATGGAGAAAAAAGATAATTTAAAACTGCTGAGAATATTCGTAGGTGAGTCTGATAAGTGCAGACATAAAGCACTTTATGAAGAGATAATATTTCTTGC
>JBHELA010000219.1:0-7559 GCA_041859005.1 Ignavibacteria bacterium | reverse complement strand
AATAGTAATCAGAAAAGAAGACCTACTTCCCTATTATAGTCCGTTGCGGGAAAAATATCCGGAAGGAAATGTTGAATTATCAATAGATGAGCTTATACGATACGCTGTATCTGAAAGCGATAATGTCGCGTGTGACCTGCTGTTCAGACTTGTTGGTGGTCCAACTATTGTGAATGATTACATACATTCACATGGTATTAATGATATTTCCATTGTCGCAACAGAAGAAGAAATGCATAAGAGCTGGGATGTACAATACCAAAACTGGTCAACACCAAGGGCGGCTGCAGAACTGCTTTTCAAATTCAAGAATAAAAAGATACTTACAAGCACTCATGAATATTTATGGGAAGTAATGACTGAAACCAAAACAGGACCAAAACGTTTGAAAGGATTATTACCCAAGGGAACAGAAGTTGCTCATAAAACAGGCACTGGTCCAGAAAACAAAGAAGGTATGACGAGTGCTACAAATGATATCGGAATAGTAGTATTGCCAAACGGTAATAGCTTTGCTATTGCAGTATTTGTCTCAGATTCCTATGAAACAATGGAAACCAATGAAGAAATCATCGCTAAAATATCAAAAGCAGCATACGATTACTTTTTGAAGAAGTAAACAAAATTTCCTTATAATTATCTTAGTTTAATTCTTGCATCCAGTATCTTTGACTTATTTCTGTTTGGTGAAAATACAAACGGATTCAAATCAATCTCTGAAAACTCAGGGAAATCCGTAACAAGCTGAGAAAGTTTAAGAATATTCTCTTCAATAAATTCTATATCAACTGATTTCTTCCCTCTGATACCTTTAAGTATTTCATAGCTCTTTATTGATTTTATCATTGACTGAGCATCCATGTAAGTAAGAGGTGCGACCCTGAATTTTACATCTTTAAAAACTTCAACAAATATTCCTCCAAGACCAAACATAAGCAAGTGCCCTGCCTGTTTATCTTCAAACGCACCGAGAATTGTTTCAATACCATCTTCAATCTTTGTGTAAGGCTGCAGTATAAATCCTTCAAGTTTACTATCAAGTCCCTTTTCTTTCAGACCTCCAATTATTCTGCTCTCGACAGTAACAAGTTCCTCTTCATCCTGAATATTTAAAGCAACTCCGCCCACATCTGATTTATGAACAAGTTCTCTGCCGAAAACTTTAGCTACAACAGGAAAACCAATCTGGTTTGCATCATAGAGAGACTGCTGAACATCCGTTGCGATTTTAGTTTCAACAATTGGCATTTCATAATGATTAAGAATATCATAGACATCATTAAAATCGAGATAAACGTTTCCTGTCTTGTACTTTTTAATAATACTTTTGACGCCTTTGCTGTTAATATTAAAATTCTTGCTGATACCCCGGGGTTTTTCCTTGTGCATTTTGTACTTTAGCATTTCACCTATTGCCCATGCTGCCTTTTCAGCGCTATTGAATATAGGCGGATGTTCGGGTATTACTTTTGAGACCTCAGCAATTATCTCATCCTGCGACATAACAACAACAATAGCACACTTGCCGCTTTTATTTGCAGCTTCGCAAATATATCTTGTAATCTCCACAGTATCGAACATCAGAGGCGGTCCAAGAATTAATACACCTGCATCAACGTTTTCATCTGCAAGAAGTATTTCAGTAGCTTTGCCGTAAACCTGAGCATTCGCCGGAGGAAGCAAGTCCACAGGATTGTTCACTGATGCTTCGGGTAGTACTATTTCACGTAATTTATTCTTTGTGTCTTCAGAAAGATTGACAACATCAAGTCCATATTTATCTGCTTCATCTACAGTAAGGATTGCCGGACCTCCAGCATTAGTAAGTATTCCAACTCTATTGCCAGCAGGAAGCTTTGCCCTGTCAAATGCTTTTGCCAGATTGAACATGTCTTCAACGGTATCTACTCTTATAACCCCAGACTGTTCAATAAGTGTTTGAGCAATAGTATCAGCACTTGCAAGCGCACCTGTATGTGACGATGCTGCCTTCATACCTGCGGATGTTCGAGCAGCTTTAATAGCTATAACAGGTTTATGTTTTGTTACATCCCTGCAAATATTCAGAAACTCTTTCGAGTTAGAAAAGGATTCCAGATAAGCAGTAATAACTCCAACATCCTTATTTGTTTTCCAATATTGAATCAGGTCGTTTTCCGATACGTCAGCTTTATTACCTATACTTACAAACTGTGAGAACCCAATATCAAACTTCTCAATAATCTTCAATACAGCTGCCCCCAAAGCTCCGCTCTGCGATACAAATCCAATTCCACCGGCTACAGGTGTTCCTTTAATAAAAGTACCGTTCATAAGTATATCGCTCTTGGTATTAATTATACCCATGCAATTCGGACCTACCAAACGCATTCCGTATTTTTTAACTTTAGAAATAAGATCCTGCTCTAAAGTAACACCTTCTTCGCCTACTTCCTTAAAGCCTGCTGTAATTACGATTACAGAATCGATATTCTTACTTTTACACTCATCAATTGCATTAAGTACAAGGTTTTTGCCAAGCATAATAACTGCAAGGTCTATATTATCCTGAATATCAATAAGAGACTTAAAGCATTTTAAATCATGTATTGTGTCAGCTTTAGGATTGATAGGATATAGTTTTCCTTTATAACCAAATTTTAATAAATTGCCGAGGAGTTCATATCCCAATGTTCCTTCTTTTGAGGATGCTCCTACAACAGCAATAGATTTCGGATAGAAGAATTTGTTCAGGTCAGCGTTCATATAATATTATTTTAATTTAAATTATCTAATGGTTTTGATACTTCGACTAATGAGGAGCGCGGGTCAATATCAATTTCAAATCCCCTCTTTTCAAATACCGCAATCATACGTTTGTTATCGGAAGTTGTTTGTGCAACAATTCTCTTTAAACCCCATTTCTTAGCAATCTCAAAACAGTAATCAGTCAGTAGCCCGCCCAAGTCTCTGTTTTGATATGAATCCATAATTAAAATAGCATACTCAACATTCTCATGGTCAGGGTCAGCAATTAATCTTCCGACACCGATTAACTTTCTTTTTCCATTTTCGACTATTTCAGCGACAATAGCCAGTTCCCTGTCATAATCAATGTAACAATATCTTGCTGCAACTTCGTGCGAATCCCATTGGAAGAAAAATCTGAACCTTGAGTAGATGGATTCACGAGAACAGCTTGCAAGGAGTTCAGTCCACATTGGTTCATCCTCAGGTTTAATAGGTCTGAATGTTACTTCCTGCCCGTCATTTAGGTTGATTTTTCTAATATATTCATCAGGATACGGTTTAATAGCAAGATGGTCGTAATTATGTTCACTGATAGCTGAAAGAGACTTATCAACTACTACTCGTGCATCGAGTGCAATAGCGCCTTCACTGTGAGCGAGCAGAGGATTGATATCGAGTTCGGTAATTTCAGGATAGTCAGCCGCTAAATAAGATAATCTGATAAGGGTTTCTATGAGCACATTAAGATTCACAGGTTTACTTCCCCTGTATCCTTTTAGCAAAGGAAATATCTTAAGCGATGCAAGCATATTATAAGCAAGGCTTTCATTAAGAGGCGGGAAACCTATAACCCTGTCCTTAAACAATTCAGCCCCGGTTCCTCCCATACCAACCATGATAACAGTGCCGAAAGTTTCGTCTCTTTTAATTCCAAGGATAAGCTCTACTGAATCTTTATACTTAATCATTTTTTGCAGCGTAACACCTTCAACCCTTGCATCGGGCATTTTATCTTTAATGCTATTCATCATTCTTACATAAGCCGCTGATAACATTTCATAATCTTCAATATTTAGAATTACACCGCCAACATCTGACTTATGAGTAATATCATGTGAATCAACTTTCATAACAATGGGATAGCCGACTATATCAGCTGTTTTTTTCAGGTCTCTGAGTGCAGCTACTTTGTATGGTTTAGAAGTGGTAATACCGTACGCTTCAAGTACGGACTTTGATAAATTCTCTGGAAGTATGTTTGTCTTATCAGGTATCAATGTATCAAAACTGTATCTTAATTTTTCTCTGTCAGGAGAGAACTTTACGTTAATGTCTTCGGGTGTTTCGTAGAGAAGTTCAAGATTTCTTGCATAAGTAACAAGTTTCATAAATGCGCGAACTGCCTGTTCAGGTGTTGAATAAACAGGTATTCCATTATCATTTAGAATTCTCACCCCCTCTTTTATCTTTTCACCTCCAAGAAATGCCGCGAGAAGTGGTTTCTTATGTGCTTCACTTATTTTACTTAATTCAGAAGCAGTAGCAGCAGGGTTAGTCATAGCCTGAGGAGTGAGTATAACAAGCACTGCATCAATAGTTTTATCCTCGAACAAAATCTGTGAAGCTTTTGCTATTCGTTTAGAATTTGCATCACCGAGAACATCAACAGGATTACCTTTTGACCAGTATGGAGGTAAACTTTCATTTAGCTTATTATAAGTTTCATCACTAAGCTCTGCGAGAACACCATCTTCTGCAATCAGTGCATCGACAGCCATTACACCCGGACCGCCGGCATTGGTAACTATTCCAAGTCTTGCACCTTTGGGAATTCTGTTCCGACTAATCAGCTCAACAACATCAAATATTTCACCGATATCAAAAACTCTTGTAACACCCATTCTTTTGAAAGCCGCATCATAAATAGCATCTTCTGCCGCCATGGCACCTGTATGGGACGCGGCGACTTTCGCAGATTCAGGAAATCTTCCTGCTTTGTATGCAACGATGGGTTTAGTCCTCGCGAACGAACGTGCAGAAGTCATGAATTTTCTTGCCTGATTTACAGATTCAATATAAAGCACTATAGATTTGGTCTTGTCATCTTCCCCAATGAAATCAATCAGGTCGGCGTAATCAACATCGAGAGTATTTCCTATTGATATAAAATACGAAAAACCTATTTTCTTCTCTATAGCCCAATCAAGAACTGAAGTACATAGAGCACCTGACTGCGATATAAAAGCTATGTTGCCTGATTTGGGTATTCCTGAAGCAAAGCTGACATTAAGATTAAGACTTGGAACAATTATACCGAGACAATTCGGACCGAGTATTCTTAAGCCGCTGTATTTTCTAAGTGAGGATTTAATTCTTTCTTCAAGTTCGAGACCTTCAGCACCGATTTCCTTAAAACCAGCAGACATTATAATAATATTTCTAACACCTGATTCACCTGCCTTTTCTACAACATCGGGTACTTCTTTTGAAGCATTGCAGATTACAACGAGGTCAGGAGTATTAGGAAGTTCGTTTAAACTTTTGTAACAAGGTATTCCAAAAACTGCCTCTGAATCCGGATTTACAGGATAAACGACTCCTTTAAAACCGCTTCCAACTAAATTTGTTACAACTTTGCCGCTGACGCTGTTTGGATTAATGGATACACCAGTAATAGCAATTCTACGGGGATTAAAGAAACTATCTAATTTATGGACACCCATGTCTGAATAGAATATTTATTTATAATCTATCAAAAATAATTCATACGATTTGCAAAAGAAATGGAATAAAAAATGAATATAATAATTATTATCTTGTTCAATGGCTAAATCAAAAAATACTTCAGTATATTCGTGGAATGTGAACGGACTGAGAGCGGTTCATAAGAAAGGTTTTCTTGACTGGATAAAAACAGCAAAACCTGATATTCTATGCCTTCAGGAAACAAAGGCACACTTTGAACAACTCCCAGGTGAACTTAAGGAAATTAAAGGTTATACATCTTATTTTCATTCTGCAAAGAAGAAGGGATATTCAGGAGTTGCTGTTTATTCAAAGTTGGAACCAATAGATGTTTTACTCGGTATCGGGAATGATTATTACGACGACGAGGGAAGATGTATAATACTTGAATTCAAAGATTACGTTATTGTTAATTGCTATTTCCCGAATGGAGGACGAGGACCGGAAAGAGTCAGGTACAAACTTGGTTTTTATGATGAACTGTTTTTCCTTCTGCAGAGAAAATATTATTCAAGAAAAGGTGTTATAGTAACGGGAGATTACAACACAGCACATAAGGAAATTGATTTAGCAAGACCCAAGCAGAATGAAACAAACTCGGGTTTCCTGCCCGAAGAACGGGAATGGATTGATAAAATTATAAATCTTGGGTACACAGATGTATTTCGTGAATTTCACAAAGAACCGGATTACTATACTTACTGGGATACAATAACCCGTGCACGTGAGAGGAATGTTGGGTGGAGGATAGATTATTTCATGGTATCAAATAACTTCGTAAAGAATATCGCCAAAGCAGATATACACGCAGAGGTATATGGAAGCGACCACTGCCCGGTATCTATTCAGATTAAAAATAATAAAGGTTAATTGCTTTTTAAAGCAATTAACCTTACTGAATTTTATAATGAGAAATTAAACTTTCTTCATCTCTTCAAGTTTCTTTCTGACTTCATTCAATTCTTTATTAATATCATCGTATTCCTTTTCAAGTTCGAAATCGCTATCATTACCGGCATCGAATAGAAGTTCATCATCGTGTTTAATATGATGTTTCTCGGTCCTTTTTGATTTCCATGTTTCTGAAAAGACCTTAATACCTTTAACGATTGCCGAGAATGCAGTTATTGTATCGACGATTGGCGGCTCAGCTTTTCTGACAATCTTATCTTTGAAATCAACAACATCATCGATTGCTGTTCTTACTTTTTCAACCGCTTTAGTCAAATAGACAACATTATCGTCAACTTTATCAGCGATTTTGTTTACCTTTTGAATTAATATTTTAGTATCATCAATTAAAGGTTCAACCTTAACCTTGAACTTTTCGAAATCATCCTGCAATACCTCAACCCGCTTCATTAGCGATTTTACGTAAGAAGCTAATGATAATACAGCAATGATAAGAACAATAAAAAGAATTATCTGAATAATGACAGAAACAATATTTAAAACTTCAATTGTCAATTTTTATAGTATTAGAATTAAACGCCTTTTGATTTTTCGTCTTTGTAAGCATCAACACCCGCTTTGAAAGCATCTTTAATTCTATCGCTTTCAACCGTAATCTTTTCTTTAGCAACACCAAACTTTTCTGTCGCTTTGGTTTTTGCATCACTCAGGACTGAATTTGCATCATCCAGAAGAGAGTTTGCTTTTTCTTTTGCTTCCTTGATTATCTGCTCGGATTTCTTCTTTCCGTCATTAATCAGGTCGCTTGCCTTTGATTTGGCTATCTTCATGTATTCGGATGTATCATCGATAAATTCATCCTTCTTGATTCTAATATCGTTTCTTAATTCTTTTCCTGCCTTCGGTGCATAGAGCAAAGCTACAACTGCACCAACGATTCCTCCCGCTAAAAAGCCCATCATAAGACCTTTAGCCATTTTGTTTTCTTCCATTTAAATCTCCTGTGTTTAAATTAATGATTAATCTTCACTTATGCGGTAATTACAAACTTGTTGTATTATAATTACTGTTTAAGTCATATTCAAAATATCAATATATTAAGGATTAGTCAATATATAAAATAATGTAGGGAAATTACGTACCCTATAACAGTTCCTCACTAATAATGAAAA
>JBHELA010000039.1:0-11606 GCA_041859005.1 Ignavibacteria bacterium | reverse complement strand
TTAGTAATCCTGATTTTACTAATTTGTCTCATTGGTAAGCCCTTTCAATTATTATTTTTAGTACTCAAAAACAAATATAATAATTTTCTTAAAGGCTTACCATTTTAAACATAAGGTCTCTCATGATCTTGGAGGGGATCTAATCACGGATCTTCGCTCTTATTTTTCTGCCGCAGGTCCGCCATTTTACTGGGCGGATCATCCCATCATGCGCGTTCTGTGCGTCCGCCGTGGCGGATTCGTAGATGGAATCCAGAAATGGAATCCAGAAATGGAATCACTCTCTTAAACAAAATATCTCTTAGTGCAACTCAATCTTCCAGCTTGAGAAAAGAATCCCTATTGGGATTCCATGTCGGTAGGTAATAGGAACAACCTAAAAAGAATCCCTTTGGGGATTCCATGTTTATAGTGGGTTCCATGTCTGTAGAAAAGAACCCGCAAAGCGGGTTCAACATGAATAACCCCCGACGAAGTCGGGGGAACAAAACAAAGCACCCCAACCCTGAAATGGGTTGAACAATCCAACAATCTCTTCAGCACCGTATGCCTGACTGCTAAAAGCTCTATCCCTTCGAAATTATTCTCGAGAAATTACCGAAACCTTTATCACCGCAGACCAGCCCGAAATACAGTGTAAATGAATCGAATGCTTCCATTGCTCTTAAAATTGAGTCATACAAATTTATCACGGCATAATCATTTTTCCCTTTCTTTTCCAGTGTGCCTTTAACACCGGTAAACCTGAACGTCGCATAGCCTGAATAAAGAGCATCTTTCATGAAGATTATACCTGCAATCACGGCTTTATCTCTGATTTTATTGGTGTAAATACCCGACGTCTCATCTTTATTCAGTTTAAATCTTAACAAGTTACCGTCAATACTCGCTGTTTCAGACGGTTCACTGAAGGAAAATGCATCCGGAATAATCGCTGCTGCTTTATAAACATCTTTACCATCAACCCTGATGTAGTTCGCTTTTTGAATAGCGTTGAAAGCCGTGCCTTTGGTACTTTTTTTAGCATCCCAGAGTAATTTTAGTTCGGGCACGCTATTAATGTTCTTTGCCAGTTTAGTACTCATCGCAAATTTCTCCCGCCTTGAGAGTTCATTTGGAGACGGTTTGGTTTTTCTTATTCCTACAGTTCTTAAAAATGTTTTTCCGTTCTTTTTGAAACATACTAAGTTACCCAGTTTCCCGGAAAAGCTGCCTTCTATAAATCCTGTTATTCTTGCCATAATATTATTGTGTTTAAATGATTTAAAAAATTAATTAAATTAAGTTTACTCGCAAAGCAAACTTAGGTTTGCAAAAAGGGGTATTGCCCCCTTTAAAAGGGGCAATACTCTCTTGGTTAAGCCCATCGACTTTGAATTCAAAATATGCATCTTTTGTTTTCATGGCTTCAGAACTTAAGATACTAATGTGTTTGAAAAATGCACCGATTTACCGTTCTCATCTGACGTAACCAAAATCAGAAAAGTTTTATGCGTATCGTATGCGTTGTAAATAGTTTGTTTCGTTGAGACGATAGGAATAGTAAAGCTCAACGGGTTTGCAAGATTCAGAACTACGTTTGGCGAAAGAAAAGTCATGAATCTGTTAGCCATTTGCGTACCGTTCACAGGGTCGAATAAATGCATCACACAGCCGAGACGAATGAACTTCTCAACTGACAGGTCAATCCCCTCGTTAGTGCCGATTGGGTCGAGTGACACACTAATTTCTGTTCCGTCAATAGTAACGTCTGTTGTAGTAATACTGAAACCGAAATCCGGTGCAAGGAAAGTATCGTCGAGAACCGCCGCGGGTGTAATGGTCTGGTAAGAGACCTTTGCAATCTTAGCGATAGTCGGGATTCTTTTCGTCACCCCTTCCGGAGTAAAGTCGTTCCAGAATTTTCTAAGCATAGATAAATCATAGAGTGCCTTCGAAAATTTCATACATAACTTAAATCTATTCCTTCTTTCAATCGTCTCTGCTGATGGTTCATTCATAGTTCTTCTCGGTAATCTTGCCACGTATGCCTCACCGAATAGCATTTTAAACACCTGAGGACCTAATGCTCCCCTCAGAGTTCCTAAGTGTTGATCATTTAATTTCGCCATGATATGGCTCCTTTCCTTTTAATTTAAATTTAATTTGTTCTTTGTGTTTCTTAAAAATATTTGTTTCCATTTTTTATCTTAGTTTAAATTTATTATAGATTGTCAATTATTCCGGAAAAACCGGGCAACGGGGCGGACTTTTTCCAGTATATCGCGGATTCCCGAGCCACTTTTTATATTCAGTTAAAGATAAAAACCTGCTAAATGCGTTTTTCAGCCTGTTTCTATATGAAAGGTATATGAGGGCTATATGAAAGCTATATGAACTCCATATGAAATCCATATAAAGTCTATATGAAATCAATATGATTTTTATCCAGTCCTCTTTTCTTTCATTTCCGATTTTTGCTTTCATTTCTTTCATTTTTAATTTGCAGTACACATTTATAAATTTGAACTATACAAAATTACATTGCATTAATCGGGAATACCATTGTCTATCATGGAAAACATGATTGACAATGATTGACAATGATTTTAAGGAATAGAGGTAAAAGCCTGAAGGCTTATAAACAGCGGGATGAGGGGAACAGCAGTGTTACTTCTTCTTAGTGCCGGAAGACTCCTTTTTGATTAATTCATCTCTTTTAGATTTGAGATCGACGATAGCTCTATCAACTTTATGCGAATTTTTTGGCTTACTTTCTGTGTTTAATTTATAGTTTGACTCTGCGCTACCTGCTTCTTTAGCGGAAAAGATACTTCCGTTTTTCTTATAAAATGACTGTTCGATAAAATCTCTTCTTAATTCAAAATCACTGTTGTTAATAAAACCTTCCTGAAACAATCTTTCCAAGAGATAAGGAATGAGTATATTGTCGCTTTGCCAGTGAAGACGGATAGGGTTGAATATTATTTTCTTAGATATTGCCTCATTCGGCTTATCATTAACATCTGGTATCTCAATATTTTCAGTAGTAGAAAAATTTATTTTCTGATTATTTTTATATTTCATTATTTCTTTTTCTATAAATGGAATTACAGTTCCGATTAGAAGATTTTTTAAATATTTGTATTCACAATCTTCATCAAATGTTTCGAAATCACTGAGGTATCTTCTGCGGGTATATTTCGTTTGCAAATTATTTTGATTAAGCACAGTTTCAATATCAACATCCTTATAATGATATGAAATATCGATTAATTCATCCAACAAATAATTTAAAAATGAAAGTTTTTCTTCAGTAGATGAAAGATCTTTCAAATACGTTTTTATTTCTAATACTTCAAATAACAACGGATATTTATTTATATTATCCTTATTAAGAATCTTCTTTTCGACATTTTCAATTAATTTCTCAATTCTTGATCTTGCAAGTCTGCAAGAATCAAAAATAATGTTATATTCTTTTTCATTTTTATTGACAGAATTATAGTTACTATCATAATGTTGGAATATCCTGTCGTAAATGTTAATTTGTTTATTAATATCTCTTTGCAGTTCTTTTAGATCCAAAAGGTATTCTTCAAGTGATGATTTAGCATTTTCACAATGATATACAATGATGTTATAATTTAAAGGAATACCCCAGTTATAGATATTTTGTTCATCACTTTTTACGCGAATCTCAAGAAAATCTTCCACTATATTAAAACAAGATTCCGGAATAGTTTTACTTTTCATTTATTTATAATTCTATTAAAATAACAATTATTATTACAAATATATTTTAATTTATTGTGATATTGAAGAACTGATAAATCCAATATTTTATGAAATAAGTATATCTCAATTTAGCAACTTATCGAAAAGAAGGAATTATTTCAACGTATTTTTTTAAGATACAAAACGGGAAGGAATAGGGAAGGAAAAATCGAAAGACATTTTCTCCGCCTTGTTGCTTTAGCGAATATAAAACGAATAAAAACTTTTCCATAACTTCTATAAATTGAAATTACTATTTTATACAAAACAAAATTACTCTATGCCTCTTAGCTGGAACGAAGTTAAAAAACGTGCTCTTGAATTCTCAAAAGAGTGGGAAAACGAAGTTAGCGAAAAAGCCGAAGCTAAAACTTTTTGGGATGAATTCTTTAATATCTTTGGCATTTCTCGCCGTCGTGTTGCCACTTTTGAAAAGCCTGTCATTCGTCTGGATGAGAGTATCGGTTTCATCGACCTGCTCTGGAAAGGTGTTCTTCTCGTCGAACATAAATCTAAAGGCAAAAACTTGATAAAGCTTTCACTCAGGCAAAAAATTATTTCCCGGGCATAGAAGAACACGAACTTCCAAAATATATTCTAGTTACCGATTTCGATAAATTTCGTCTCTATAATCTTGACACCGATACAAAAGAAGAATTTCACTTGCACGAACTCCATACTAAAATTCATCTTTTCGATTTCATCCTTGGCTTTAAAAAGCAGACTTACAAAGACGAAGACCCTGTAAACATCATCGCTGCAAACCTTATGGGCAAACTTCACGACGCTCTTAAAAACAATGGTTACGTTGGTCACGACCTTGAAAGGTTTCTCGTTAGAATATTGTTTATTCTCTTTGCAGACGATACAGGTATTTTCCAGCCTATTGGGCAATTCGATTTTTTCCTACAAAGTAGAACATCACCCGATGGTTCTGATTTAGGTGTGCATCTTGCAAACATTTTTCAAACTCTAAATACACCTCCGGATAAACGACAGAAAAATCTTGATGAAGATGTGAATGCTTTTCAATATATAAACGGTGATTTATTCAAAGAGAATCTTCCTATTTCTTCTTTTGATTCTGATATGCGTAATACTCTTCTTCAATGCAGTGGTTTCAATTGGAGTAAAATCTCTCCTGCTATCTTCGGCTCTCTATTTCAGTCCGTTATGGATAAAAATAAACGCCGTGACCTTGGTGCACATTAAACCTCAGAGAAAAACATTCTGAAAGTAATCAAAGGCTTGTTCCTCTATGATTTGCAATCAGAATTCGATGATTGTAAATCGAACTTGAATAAACTTGAAAAGTTCTACACAAAAATATCTAAACTTAAATTTCTTGATCCCGCCTGCGGCTGCGGAAATTTCTTAATTATCGCCTACCGGGAATTACGGCTTCTTGAAATTAAAATTATTGATGAACTTAGAAAATTAACACATAAAGAATTAATCACGGATTTTGACGTAAAAGATTTAAGCCGTATAGATGTTGACTGTATGTATGGAATTGAAATCGAAGAGTTTCCTGCTCGTATTGCCGAAGTTGCAATGTGGCTCATAGATCATCAAATGAACCTGCTGCTATCCGAAAACTTTGGAAGTTATTATGCTCGAATCCCTTTAAAGAAATCTCCTCATATCCATAACAAAAACGCATTACAAGTTGACTGGAACGAAGTAATCCCAAAAAGCCAGTGCAATTATATCCTTGGCAATCCTCCGTTTATTGGCAAGAAAAGAAGAGATGGTGAGCAAAACAAAGATATGGATTTAATATTTAATGGAATTAAAAACTACGGTGTTCTTTATTATGTTTGCGCCTGGTATATTAAAGCTACTGAATACATAAAGAGTACAGCTATTAAAGTAGCTTTTGTATCTACAAACTCAATCTCTCAGGGTGAGCAGGTCGGAATATTGTGGTCGCATTTGTTAAAAGAAAATATCCAAATTAGTTTTGCACATCGCACTTTCAAATGGGACAACGAAGCAAAAGGAAAAGCTGCCGTTCACGTAATTATAATTGGTTTTACAGATTCAGATACTAAAATCAAAAGATTATTCGATTACGAAGATATAAAGTCAGACCCTGTCGAGATTAAGGCAAAAAATATTAATCCCTATTTAGTTGACAGTGATAATCTTATTATTCTATCACGTAGTAATTCACTTTGTGATGCTCCTGAAATTAAATTCGGTAGTATGCCAAATGATGATGGAAGCTTTCTTTTTACTGACGACGAAAAGAACAAATTCCTAAAAATTGAACCCAATGCAGATAAATTTATTAAGCCTTTAATTAGTGCTCGTGAGTTTTTACACAATGAAAAACGTTGGTGTCTATGGATGGAAGATATTAAACCATCCGAGGTAAAGGTATTACCGGAAATTGAGAAAAGAATCGATAAAGTAAAATCATTTAGATTAAGTAGTAATCGCGAAGCCACAAGGAAATTGGCTTCCTATCCATATTTATTCGGTGAAAACAGGCAACCAAAATCAGATTATATATTAATACCACGTCACTCATCTGAGAATAGGAAGTATATACCAATAGCCTATTTATCAAAAGATAATATTGTAAGCGACTCTTGTTTATCAATTCAGAACACAAACTATTTCCATTTCGGTGTTTTAACTTCAACTATGCATATGGCGTGGGTAAGGCAAATTTGTGGAAGATTAGAAAGCCGTTACCGCTATTCAAATAATATTGTTTATAATAATTTTCCTTGGCCGGAAACTCCCTCAGACGAAAAGATTAAAAGAGTAGAAGAAGCAGTCGAAATTCTATTAGCAGTCCGCGAAGAATTCAAAAGCGAATCCCTCGCTGACCTTTACGACCCGCTCGCAATGCCCAAAAAACTCGTTGACGCTCACAACAAACTCGACAAAGCCGTTGACCTCTGCTATCGTCCCCAGCCATTCCCAAACGAACTCTCCCGCCTCGAATTCCTATTCGACCTCTACAAAAAATACACCGAACCAATGTTCACCACAAAGAAGAAAGGAAAGAAATAGCATGAATTCTAAAAAGTGGGACATAGATGTTATTCAATCAATGATAGATGATAAAATCGAAGAGAATCTCACACTTGAATATAAAGGTGCCAAAGCGTTAGAAAACAATTCTGAAATAACAAAAGATGTTTCGTCTTTTGCAAATTCCGCTGGCGGTATTATTATCTATGGAGTTAAAGAATTCGACGCAAAAGACAAAAAACACTTACCGGAAAGAATCGACCCTATAAAACGATCAGATATGTCGAGGGAAAGGCTTGAGCATATTATAAATAATATAAAACCAAGAATTGAAAACTTAAAGATTGAACCTGTAACACTTAATGCTGATGAATTAATATATGTTGTAGAAATTGAACAAAGCAACACTGCACATCAGGCAATGGATCATAAATATTACAAAAGACATAATTTCCAATCAGTCCCAATGGATGATTATGAAATACGCGATATAATGAACCGTGCCAAAAACCCAGTAATCGATTTAGAATTTAAAATTATTATTGAACATCGAAACAAGAAGAATGATTCGATTATGGGAATGTCTTTTAATCCATCTTTGAATAATAAAGATAAACCATATACCATATCTACTTTAGATGTTTATGCAAGAAATAAAGGTACTGTTTACGCAAATTATATTCATTCGTATCTTTCAATACCATCACAATTATTAAATGCTGATAAATATAAAGATTATTCCAAAGAGAAAATTGAAAATATAGAATATATCATATTCCATATTGACAACTCGAAGCGTGACGAGGTGAAAGGAAGTTCTTATACCGGTTATTATCCATCTGGTCCTAAAAGATTCGAACCCATACTTCCACAAATGACTCAACATTTAAAAAAAATAAATTTATTAGATGAGTTTTTATATAATCTTGAAAGCAAAGTATATAATCTCTATTGGGATATTTATGCAGATAATGCACCAATGAGAAAAGGAACAATCATTTTTAATTCCATAAAAAGAGAAAACATAGATAAATCGAAGTTATAAAAAATTATGCACATAAGAATATGAAAATAAATATTGATAAAGCAATTAAAGACATAAGAGATTATCAAAAGATTATTGTACCAGCATGGAATAAAATGAATACAATAGGCGAATTAAATGAAACCGAGAAAGAAGAAATTGAATTTAAATATGAGTTCTTAGTTAGACCTATTTTAGATTGTTTAAATTTAGCCGAGCCTGGTCATCATAGATTTATTGATGGTATTTTAGAGTATAATGATCCCTGTGAGTATTTTGTAAAGCTGGATAGCTTTACCGCTTTAACTCAAAGCAAGAAATATTTGATAAAAATTTTAGGGCGATTAGAATATTTAAAAAGCAATCCTGATAGCTTGGCAAATAAATGTGAAACCTCACATTCTATTAATTCGATTGAGAAAGCAAAACAAGCAATTAGATTGTTTGATACATCAGCTAAAATTTTATCTGAAAGAAGGCAGGGCAAAAAACCATTTATTATCGAAGATGAATATGATATGCAAGATTTGCTCCATTGTATTTTGAAATCACAATTTCCTGATATAATAAAAGAATCCCATACTATCGAAATTGCAAAGGGAGAAAAAAGAATTGATTTGGTAATTCCTTCAGATAGAATCGTAATTGAATTAAAAATAATTTTTGAAAGAAGAAAAACCTTAGAAATAGTCGACCAATTAAAAGTGGATATAGAGAGTTATCATTCCCACCCACATTGCGGTACATTTATTGGTTTTATTTATAATCCTCAGAATGCAATTGAAGAACCTGAAAAGATAATTAATGACTTAAGTGGCACAAGAACAAAAGGAGACCACGTTTTTGAAGTAATTATTGAAATATATCCAAAATAGTATTAAAATTAAATTAAGTAATAAATATGGAATTCATAAATAATACGGCAATAATAGGTTTAATAGGTGTCATTATAGGATACTCATTTTCATTTTTGTCATCTTTTAAAGACAGAAAACAAAGAAAAGAACTTCAGCAACTTGAAATAAGTCATAAGAAGGAAATATTTGAAATTGAAAAGACTCAAAGGCAAGAATTATTTAATTTAGAAAGAAAAGACAAGTTTAGATTAGTTGCTATTGAGAAAAGACTCGAAGCACATCAGCTTGCTCTTAAACATTGGTACGATTTAAGAGACGTTATACATGAAACCGATTACGACAAAAGAATGATTGTTATTAATTCAGCCTATAAATTTTGGATGACTCACTGTTTATATTTAGAAAAACAGACACAAGATAAGTTTTACATTGCAATTGTAATTGTTGACAGATATAAAATGAACATGGAATTACTTCATAGTTCCATTGAAGATTATGAAAAGAAAAGAATATCAGTTACCATTAATGATAATTGGGATAAATTTCATGAAGTACACCCTTTAATCTTTTCTGAGGTTGAACTCGAACCTATTAAATTTGAAGTAAAAGGAAACGCACTCAACGAGAAAGTAGAATAAATAGTAAATCATTTAAACTTAATTTATTAATCATGAACACAGAAATCTCAAAGCTCGCAAAATCAAAACAAGTTGCTGCAAGAACTATTCATGAAGCATTCATAATCCTTAAAGAAAATGGCGGACAAATGCTTGGAAAAGAAGTTGTCGATAAATTAAGAGAACGATTAACTTTCAATGAATGGGAAAGTGCTAAATACGAGAAAAGCGGCTACATCCGTTGGGAATCAATTCTTCACTTTTATACTATTGATTGTATTAAAGCGGGTTTCATGAGGAAGAAAAAAGGTATTTGGTTTCTAACAGAAGAAGGTGAAAAAGCAATATCTCTTGGACCTCTTAAATTATTTGAGACGGCATCGCAACTTTACAGGGAGTGGGCTGAAGTTAATAAAGTCAAAACTCCAAAAAGTGATACCGAAGAAGAAATTATCGTGGAAAACGATACACAATTTCAAAAAGCAAATCTTGACCTACTGGAAGAGCAAGCAATCGCGGGGATAAAAGACTTTATATTCAAAATGCTTCCCTACGATTTTCAGGATTTAGTCGCTGCTCTCTTGAATGCAATGGGTTATCACACTCCGTTTGTTTCTCCAAAAGGTCGTGACGGTGGTATAGATATTGTTGCATTCAGAGACCCGCTTGGTGCAACAGCACCAAGAATAAAAGTGCAGGTCAAACATAAACCTTCAACTAACATCCCGCCAACAGACATTAGAAGTTTAATGGGACTATTAAAAACAGGTGATATAGGTCTTTTCGTTACATCAGGATATTTTTCAAGCGAAGCAGAAAGAACTGCCCGGGAATCTCAAATTCATGTAAGACTAATTAACATTGATAATTTTATTGAACTCTGGCAGGAATTCTACCAAAAACTAAACGATGAAGATAAAAACAGACTTCCACTATATTCAATTTTCTTTTTAGGAAGTAATGAATAATTTTAAATTCCTCGGCTAATGCACACGGCGATGACAGGGTGGAGAGAGTAGTGACGGATGAACAGTGATGGAAGTTTTACGAAATAATTATGCCGAATAAATCTGTAAAATATAAAGTTAAAAATAAATATTATGGCATCAGTAAATATTAACAGAAGAATAGCAAAACCAATCTTGTATTTTACTAAGTTCTTTAATGATAATTATTTCATTTTGGTTTGTAAGGGTTATAACGAGGATGACGATAATTATACCGGTTTATATTGGAATGATGATAGAGATTTGGATTTTCGTGATGAAACATATAAAGATTTTCAGATATGGTATAGCTTTTTGAGAGCAGTTAGATAATAGTTGATCCTCCCAACGAGACGGCGGACGTCCTCCCAATAAGATGGCGGATCTTCGACAAAGAGCGCGTAGTATTTAGTTGATGGTTGATAGTTGATAAGAGCAAGATAGATTAAGAGAGTAGTTCCATTCCTGGATTCCAAATACGAGCGTTTTGGAATGACAAGAATAATATTCGGTTGGGAAGGCGGATCAGCCATCAGTGTTCTTTAATACTCACTTTTATGATATATGCAATTCTTTTTGGAATTTGTGCCATCAATTTTTATGCAAAAATTTTTACCCCTTTGATTTTTAAATGTTTTCTCGTATAAAGTGGTCATGCAAAAATATTTCCCAATTATTTCATGTCATAATTTCCATTTTTGTTTGCATATATAGTAGAAGGTTGAATTAATGAAATTATACTTGATATGGCTTTTTGGTTTTTAAGCACTTTTCCTGTTATTCTTGCCCTTTCTGCACTTCCTGTTTACTTGCGCTCTACTTGCGCTCTACTTGCGCTCACCTTGCGCTTACCTTGCGCTTACCTTCGAGAGCATTTTACCACAAAAACATCCTCCCAACAAGACGGCGGATCTTCGACGAAAGTACGAAAAGAGAAAGAGCTTGGCACACTGATAAGAGCTGATTGAGTATGATTTGCACAGATTAAGAAAAGAAGTTTATATTGCTAAGAGCAAAAATATTTAACCGCTGAGGGCGCTGAGGACACAGAGAAGAGAGTTTATATTGCTAAGAGCATTTTACCACAAAAACACGAAAAGAGAAAGGGTAATAGTTTATAGTTTTTAGTTGATGGCTGATAGTTCATAAGAGAGGAGAGCCATGATAAGATCCCCGCCAAGTGTCCCGACAAGTCAGACATTTTTTGCGTGTAATTTATTTTACTATTTACTTAAAGCGAAAGTCTATTGCATAATTGAATAACCAAGGCACCCTGGGATTAACGTTCTCGTTTTCGAGTTTTTGTGGGAGGTTTTCAAAATGGTGTTTTAACCCAAGTTTTTCCGGTATACCGTAGAGTGTGACAATTATTCTATCA
>JBHELA010000033.1:0-4162 GCA_041859005.1 Ignavibacteria bacterium | reverse complement strand
ATTTTCTATAAACCTTTAAAAACCCGTGTTCCATTTTCTATAAATCAGTGAAAATCATAATCTTTCATATCTAATTTGAACAATAACATATACTTCTTTGCGTCCTTTGCGTCCTCCGCGGTTAAATTCTCATATTGTTCTTATCTGTGTATATCCGCTTCATCTGTGCAATCCGCGTTCCATTTTCTATAAATCAGTGAAAATCATAATCTTTAATATCTTATCAGTGTGCGCTCTTGTTCTTCATTCTCCGTCACAACATAACTCTATCCTCTTTAAAAATCCGTGAACATACGGCAGATCAGTGAAAATCATAATCTTTCATATCTTATCAGTGTGCGTTCTTGTTATTCATAACTCTGTAACTTTATAACGCGATCCTCTTTAAAAATCCGTGAACATCCGCTTCATCCGTGCAATCAGTGTTCTATTGTGTCTCCAAGTTTCTTCTTTATTTAATTCCATTCTCGGGATTTCAACTATCAACTATCTTGATTTAATCCCCGTTCTTTATTATTATTATCAATTATGTAACAAGAATCATTCTCATTTAATAATCAATAACATGTTATTCGCAGAACTAAAAAACAGACTCACTGAAAAAGGACTAAAAGTCACTCCGCAAAGGATTGCCGTGCTTAACGTCCTTATGAAACTTAAAGACCATCCTCCCGCGGAAAAAATTATCAAACTCGTTAGAAAAAGCCATCCGAACATCGCCGTCGGAACAGTTTACAACGTGCTCGAAACCTTCGCTGAAAACGAAATAATACTTAAGGTTAAAACGGACAAAGACGTTATGAAGTATGACGCCGTTCTCGATAACCATCACCATCTGTATTGCTCGCATTCGGATAAAATTATGGATTACTTTGATACTGACCTCGACACTATGATATCACAATATTTTAAAAAGAAGAAAATAAAAGGATTTAAAATAGAAGAAATAAAACTTCAGATTAACGGTAAATTTACAAATTAATTCAAATATTTATTAACTTAAACTTATTTAATCATGGAAAACAATTCTAACAATGCCGGGAAATGCCCTGTTACAGGGGCTGGACACAATGTCGGTGCCGCCGGAACTAAAAACCGCGACTGGTGGCCAAATCAGCTGAAACTTAACATTCTACGCTATCACTCATCCTTGTCAGACCCTATGGGCGAAAATTTTAACTATACGGAAGAGTTCAAAAGTCTCGACTACGACGCTTTGAAAAAAGACCTCCATAGACTCATGACTGACTCGCAGGACTGGTGGCCTGCAGACTTCGGACATTACGGACCTTTCTTCATTCGTATGGCATGGCATAGCGCCGGTACATATCGTATTGGTGATGGTCGCGGTGGAGCAGGTACAGGACAGCAGCGCTTTGCACCACTTAACAGCTGGCCTGATAATGTCAACCTTGATAAAGCTCGTAGACTTCTCTGGCCGGTCAAACAAAAGTATGGCAAGAAAATTTCATGGGCTGACCTTATGATTCTTGCTGGTAATGTTGCTCTCGAATCAATGGGATTTAAAACATTCGGTTTTGCAGGTGGTCGTGCAGATGTTTGGGAAGCAGAAGAAGATATTTACTGGGGTACCGAAAAGCAGTGGCTCGAAGGCGATAATCGTTACACAGGCGAACGCGACCTTGAAAATCCTCTCGCCGCAGTGCAAATGGGATTAATATATGTGAATCCCGAAGGACCTAACGGCAATCCAGACCCGCTGGCTTCCGCTAAAGATATTCGCGAAACTTTTGCACGTATGGCTATGAACGATGAAGAAACTGTCGCTCTTATTGCAGGTGGTCACACATTCGGTAAAACACACGGTGCAGGCGATGTTAAACATGTGGGACCCGAACCCGAAGCCGCTGATATTGAAGAGCAGGGCTTGGGATGGATAAGTACATTCGGTTCCGGTAAAGGCGGAGATACTATATCAAGCGGTCTTGAAGTTACATGGACAAGCACTCCTACAAAGTGGAGCAATAATTTCTTCTGGAATCTTTTTGGTTACGATTGGGAACTTACAAAAAGTCCCGCAGGTGCACATCAGTGGACTCCAAAACACGGTACCGGTGCTAATTCAATACCAGATGCACACGACCCGAATAAACGTCATGCACCTACTATGCTTACATCCGACCTTGCTTTGAGATTCGACCCTGAGTACGAAAAAATCTCAAGACGCTTTTACGAAAATCCCGACCAGTTCGCCGATGCTTTTGCACGTGCCTGGTTTAAACTTACTCATCGCGATATGGGTCCGAAGACACGTTATATTGGTCCTGAAGTACCCAAGGAAGAACTTATCTGGCAAGACCCGATTCCCGCAATTAATCATTCGTTAATCGATGACAAAGACATTGCTTCTTTGAAATCAAAAATACTCGCATCTGGGCTTAAAGTTTCTCAGCTGGTTTCAACCGCTTGGGCTTCGGCATCAACATTCCGCGGCTCGGATAAACGCGGCGGTGCTAATGGTGCACGTATTCGTCTCGCTCCGCAAAAAGACTGGGCTGTAAACAATCCTTCTCAGCTTTCAAAAGTTCTTGAAAAGCTTGAAGGTATCCAAAAAGAATTTAACTCCGCTCAGTCAAAAGGTAAAAAGGTTTCTCTTGCTGACCTTATAGTTCTCGCAGGTTGCGCAGGTGTTGAAAAAGCCGCCAAGGACGCGGGTTATGACGTACAGGTCCCTTTTCTTCCCGGACGCATGGACGCTTCTCAGGAACAAACCGATGTTGAAGCATTCGCAGTTCTTGAACCTCTTGCCGACGGTTTCCGCAATTATCTGAAAACAAAGTTCACAGTATCAACAGAAGAGCTTCTCGTTGATAAAGCTCAGTTGTTAAGATTAACAGCTCCTGAAATGACTGCACTCGTTGGCGGTATGCGTGTACTGAATACAAACTTTGATAATTCAAAGCATGGTGTTTTCACTTCTCGTCCGGAAACACTCACAAACGATTTCTTCGTTAACCTTCTCGATATGAGAACAGTTTGGAAACCCGTTTCCGAAGATAAAGAAACTTTCGAAGGACTCGACCGCACTTCAGGTGCTAAGAAATGGACAGCAACTCGTGCTGATCTTATCTTTGGTTCAAACTCAGAACTCAGAGCACTTGCAGAAGTTTATGGCAGCGCTGATGTGGGCGAAAAATTCGTGAAGGATTTCATCGCTGCATGGAACAAAGTCATGAACCTCGATCGCTTCGATTTAGTCTAATTAATTTATAAATACTCAAAAGGTGGTTTGTTTTCAAACCACCTTTTTTATTGTCAAATCCTAAAATTTTCTTATAGTACTTGATTCCCCCTATAAAATCTATTTCTTTTCACTAAGTACTAATTCTCGGAGTAATAACGCGAACCGAATGCCGATAACTAATTTCAAAAACAATGGCTTATTCCTTCAATCTTTTTTCCATGTCTTTGTAATAGTTATCTTCTTCGGCGAGTAAATAACGCACGGAATATGAAAAGGGGACTCATGGTCCCCTTTGTCGACAAAAAATGCTTATAATTCCAAAATATTTTTGCCTAACCATCAACAACTAACAACTAACAACTAACAACTAATAACTAACAACTATTTAATCAATGTCATCTTCTTTGTCTCAACATAATCATTCGTTACTATCCTGTAAAAATATATCCCGCTTGCATGCATAGATCCGTCGAATGAGTATTCAAAATTACCCGCTGATAAAACCGTATTAACTAACTTCGCAACTTCTTTTCCTGTCATATCAAAAACGGTCAGCATCACGGGTCCTGACTTCGCCAGTGAGAAGCTTATCTTAGTCGTCGGATTAAATGGATTCGGATAATTCTGATTCAGTTTGAACTCCGTCGGGACTATTGTTCCTATTTGATTTACACCTACAATTCCATTACTGAGTGTATTATACATCATACCGGCATTGCCAACCCCTGTACCGATTTCTCCTACCACAGTGCCTCTGTGCTCACCGTTAAGACAAACTCCGTAAAAATGTCTCGTTTCTCCGGCAGGCGAGCTGTTCGTCCATGTATTGCACCAGTCCAGAGAAGTATATATTAACCCGTTATCTCCGCAAACAGTTACCGTTCTGTGATCATAAGCCGGCGGACCGGTTTTCACCATATCTATTGACCTTAAATGCTGTGTTGTGAATGATGGCTT
>JBHELA010000046.1:0-5119 GCA_041859005.1 Ignavibacteria bacterium | reverse complement strand
GCAGCATTTAAGGCAAATCCCCCTTCGTTGCAGAATAGGTCGAGAACTTCGGAATTCTCGGAAACATACTGTCTTATCTTCATTCTGTTGAAATTTTGGTCAAGATAAAATCCTGTCTTCTGACCTTTAAGCACGTCGATTGAATATTTAATACCGTCTATATCAGCGATGAAATCTTCGTCTTTTATATTGCCGCTTCTGTAAAGCTCCCCTTCTGTCTTTTCAAGTCCCTCAAGAACTCTAAGTTCATTATCATTCTTCTCAAAAACTGCGGATGCCTTAAAGTCATCCTTAAGTACAGCAACAACATCATCCTTAAATTTATCCATTCCTTTTGAGAATATCTGAATGGAATAAACATTTTCGAACTTGTCAATGATAAGACCTGGAAGGAAATCCGACTCGCTGTTGCAAAGCCTGAATGTTTTTCTTTCGGGATGGATTTTCAATCGGTGCTGTTCAGCAGTTTTAATCCTTTTCCTCAAGAAGTTTATATCAATCTCTTCCTGTGAATCCGATAAATGCCTGTAAGCAATTAGCGAGTGTTTATTGTAAAACCCTTTGCCCAAAAACGTACCTCTGTCTGAAAAGATTTCTGCAACACTTCCGTCTATAATTTCGCCGTCAATCTTTTCTATCTCGTTCGAAAATATCCACTGATGCCCTATTTTCAGACGCCTTTCTTCATTCTTCTTTAAGTATATTTTCATTTTACAAACCTCATTATTCTTTCATTAATTAAATCAGCACCGATCAATTTCATGCATTTGAAATGACCTTTCGGACATTTACTTCGTCCAATATGCGAGCAGGGCCTGCATTTAAGACCGAGTACTTCGAAAACTTCTGTTGTATCGAGCCGGGGATAGAAACCAAACTCTTTAACGGTACTGCCGAATGTAACAAATGTCTTTTTACCGAGAGCCTCTGCCAGATGAAGGACTCCGCTATCGTTGCATAAGACAAATTCTGATTCAGATATAAGCCCAGCAAGTTCAGAAAAGTTTAACTTACCACAAAGGTTTAAACTGTTCTTTAACTTTGATTCGAGATAACCGCAGATTCCTTTATCGGTTTCATTATTATCACCGGTTAATACAATCTTTATGCTTAGATCCTTTAACAACTCAATGTATAATTCCTTGGGATACCTTTTTGTAAAGTGCTTTGATGACGGAGAGACAACTGCGTAATTTCCCTGAATAATATTTGTCTTAGATGTTTTGAGTTTAGATTTTGTGAACTCTGTATTTGCGCTGTTGTTAAATTGCTTAAGAGCGTTTAGATATTTCCTGTAAACAGGAATCGGCTCTTCAAGCAGGTTTATCTTAGTGTAAACGAGCAAATGTTTCTTCGATGTTTCCTTGCGAACTCTGAATACTTTACTGTTTGACGGGAGAATTCCGCGGCTCTTAAGATTGGACTGCAAATCAAAAACAACGTCGTAATTATTTTCATTCAGGTTTTGCTTTATACCTTCACTGTACACAATTATGTTGTCAACGCTATTGTGCAATTTTACAAGCTCCGAGTACTGCTCTTTCACAACAAAGTCAATCTGAGCATTTGGATATAATCTTCTCAATTCATTAAGGAATGGGAAAGTCAGGACTACATCTCCGAAAGAAGAAAGCCGTATAACGAGTATTTTAGCGGTTACGCTCAAAACAATCTCGGCTGGTCTGTTTTAGTCATGCTGTCGATTGAAATAACCTGATGCGAGAATTTATTTATCTCAACTGTATTGTAAAGATCGTTAATAAATTGAAATCCGTATTTGTTTAGGAAATATGAAATATTAATGCTTCTTTCCTGTGGTTTTCCGTTAGGATAAACGCTGTTTATGACACCGCTCAGTTTTGAACCCGTTGAATCATTTTGTTTTATCTGGGATTCTTCAAACTTTTTTTTGCTCACGGCAAGATTTTCAAGAAACTTATCGTATTTGTTCCTAAGGTTTTGCGTAAGATTCTTGTCAATATCATTCAGCTTTAGGCTGTAGGTGTACATTACAGCATTCAGGTCGTCTTCAAAATTCCCAAATACTTCCTGAATATTGACAGCGTTAAACTTTCCGAGCAATTTTCTTGTAACGTTTGCTTCATCAAAAAGTTCTTCAAAACCAATATCAAACTTTTCAAGAAACGCTTCTACCCTTTTTTCCAGAACAGTAATTGACGTTCTCGGGTAAATTACGGGTACTTCCATATCGAAGAAGTTATAAACATCCCTGAACTGAGCAAAGTACGCAACTTCAGAAGGTCCACCTATATAAGCAACTGTGGGTAGAAGATAGTCCTGACACACAGGTCTTAATATTACGTTTGGACTGAAGTTCTCGGGATTTGTATAAAGCAGTTGGAAAAGCTCTTCCTTCTCATACTTCTGGCGAGTGTGCCTTAACGAAAACTTTCCTTCTTTAATTTCGACAAGATGCCTGCTGTTATTATGAGCATAAAATACATTAATTGACCTTGGTTTTACCTGAGGTTCATAATCTTTACTTTCAAGCCTTGCAGAAGTATCGACAATCATTTCACAGGTATTAGGATATGTGTTAAGCTCCTTCTCAAAAACAGGTATCATCATCTTTTTCAGCTCTTTATCGGTGGGATTGCAGAAAATTATTCCCTTATCGCCTGCTATGTAATTAAAGAATCTTGCGAAAGCGGTAATCAAGTCTATACCTTCTTTGTATGACCTGTTAATATAATCGAAAAGTTCATCCGTAAACTCAGTCTGAATTAAAGAATCTCTCAGCATTTGCTTGAAACCTTCTATATGGCTGTCGAGAACAATTCTGCCTGTGGGAGTCAGATACCTTTCCTTTTCAAGACCTTTTTCGAAATAGCTAAGGTTTTTTACAGCGTTGGATGAATCAAAAACATTTATGTTATTTATTTCGAGGAAGTCATGGTCGTCAGCCTCAAGCCAGAAAACAGGGACAAATTTATAATCGGTATATTTAGCTGAAAGTGAACGCGATAACTGCACTGCATTTAAAGCTTTTATGATAGTGTATAAATTACCCGTTAGCATACCTATCTGCTGACCTGTAACTATGGCAAAAGTATTTTCTTCCTTAAGGAATTCTATGTTCAGGAATGTTGATTCACCCGAATTGAAGAATTTATTCTGTGTTTTAAGAATTTCAGCAAGCTCGATTCTGCTGATTTTTTCATTGTTATAACTTTCTTTCTTTGCATTTATAGAATTAAGGATTCCCTGACCGTCGGGTGAAAAGGTAAAAAACTGAGACACTTTCTCGAATTTAGTCAAATAATCAATGAACAAGTCATTGTATCCGTTAAGACTTGTGTAAGGAATGTTCATTTTGATTTGCATTACACTTAGTATATTTAATTGTTAATTTACGTGGTTAAAGTTAGTCATAATAAGATTAATTTGTTATGATTTAATTTGGAACTTATAACCCAATAATTAGTATAAAATTAATAAAATCAAACTTATCATGAGAAGAAAAATCATTCTGGCAGTAATAATTCCGTTAATGTTTGCTTCGCTGTCTTTCGCCCAGTACATTACCCCGGGAACGGGAAAAATCTGGACACTTGACAGTCTTGTAGCAAATTCGGCGGGTGCGGTTACATTCAGCGGGGGTTCGTATTTATTCAATAATAACATAACTTTACAAAATTCAGATACACTAAAGATACTGAATAATGCTACAGTAAAAGTAGCGGGTACGATGATATTTACCATTTATGGTACGCTTATTATTAATCCGCCTGACTCAGTTAAGTTCACGGCAATAGACACGACGAGCAAATATATGGGATTCAGGCTTGATTCACTTTCAGACGCTTCGGTTATGAGGAATCTGATATTTGAACATGCCAATTCAATCTATTTCTTTAACAGTGATGCTTTGCTTGACAGCTCGATTATAAGATACAATACTTATTCAGGTTCGGGTGCAAGAAGCGGAGCTATATATCTTTACCGTTCAAATCCTGTGATATCCAATTGCACGATATTCGGAAGTTACCGTTCAGCGATTGGTTCAGGCTCAAACATTGCTTCTTCGCCTACAATAATTAATAATTTAATTTACGGCAATAATGTAACGAACGGAAACTATCCCCAGATAAATTTAGGAGCAGGAAGTACACAGCCGATAATAATAAGAAACAATCAGATTTTAAGAGCATCTACGAATTCAGGAGCGATGGGATTTCTTCCAATCGGCGGAATACCGTCTTTGATAATAGAGAATAATGTTATCAAGAACAACAGATTCGGAATTGGAATACTTGCGGGCGGAATTAATGCATACATTAATAATAACATTATTGACAGCTGCAACACACAGAACAATCCAGCACTCGGCGGCAGCGGTATTAACTTTGCGGGCGGATGGACGACATCGAGCGTTATTGTTACGAGAAATACAGTCAGAGGAAATCTATGGGGCGTAACGATTCAAAATACGGCTAAACCGAATTTAGGAAATCTTACATCTCCTGATACTACCGACGCGGGTTTGAACAATATCTACGGCAATGGAAACACTGGAAAAATATACGATTTGTACAATAACACTCCGGATACAATAAAAGCGGAGAACAATTACTGGGGCACTGACAATATAGACTCAGTTGAAGCGCACATATTCCATAAGGCAGACAGTTCGACATTAGGTTACGTTGATTACCTGCCGATTAAAACTTTAACAGGAATCGTAAGCAATCCTGTAAAAGTTGATTCTTATGAATTTATGGACATTTATCCTAATCCCTTCAACCCTGAAGTACTTATTAAATTCAGGATTAAGACAGACGGTTACACACGAATCCGTGTTTATGATCTTCTTGGAAGAGAAGTTTACGTAATAGCTAACGAATATCTGAGGGCGGGAGAATATGAACGCAACTGGCTTTCGAAAGGACTGCCAAGCAGTGTTTATGTAGTAAGACTTGAAACGCAGACAGGTAACATTGCAAAGCGTGTTGCGATAGTGAAATAAGAAATTGTAATATATTCAGATAAAGGAAAGCCGTTCGGATTGAACGGCTTTTTTGTTTAGGGAAAAGTTATAAAATTCTATGATGCTGCTTCTTTTGTAACCTAAATAATAATCCGTGCAAATTAGTTATTC
>JBHELA010000461.1:0-8380 GCA_041859005.1 Ignavibacteria bacterium | reverse complement strand
ACAGCAGAAAACCGCTTACGATTATTTACGCATTCAAGAGACTTACTGATTTTGTTTGTGCCGATATGAGATGCTATAAATACTTTCCCATCAACGATTCTAAACACGAGATCTCCAACTTTACCGCTGGCTTTACCAAGAACTGTTTTTACAAGTCTGCCCATATAACTTTTTAACTTAAAAATAAGCAAGTTATAACATTTTATCAACATAATTATGCGCACTTTATGCGCATTTTATGCGTACTTTGTGCGCACTTTCAATTATTTTACTTGTTTGTTATGATTTATATTCGAGTTTTTGAACTGTTAAAATTGAGAGGAATCTCTATTTTAGAAGAATGAAGTTTAATAAAAATACTGATATCAAAGCTGAAGTTTTTGAGTTTTTCAAAGAGGACGGTATATTAAGAAATCACTTTCCAGAGTATGAGTACAGAGACTCGCAATTGAAGATGGCACTGAGCATTGCAGACACTCTTGAAAATAAAAGGCATATTTTTGTGGAAGCACCAACGGGAATAGGTAAGAGTCTTGCGTATTTAGTACCTGCAATTTACTATGCTAAGAAGTACGGGAAAAAAGCCCTGATATCAACGAATACAATAAATCTACAGGAGCAACTTGTCAGTAAAGATATTCCACTGTTAAAGAAGATATTTAAGTTTGAATTTGAAGCGACGATTTTGAAGGGTAAATCGAATTATTTATGTCCGAACAGACTTCAGAAAGCATATGAAAGCTCTAATGCATTATTTGAAAGCAATCAGATACAATCGCTTGAAAGGATTCACAGATGGGCGCAAAGCACAAAGGACGGAACGTTATCGGATATAAATTTTGATGTTGATACTGAAGTCTGGCAGAGTGTTTGTGCTGAAGTTCATATTTGCAATAATAAAACATGCGGAGATATAGAACATACGGAATGTTTTTATCAGAAAGCGAAACATCGAGTTCTTAAATCAGATGTAGTAATACTTAATCATTATTTATACTTCACACTTTTTGGCATAGCTCCTCAAGAACAGGAAAACGGATATTTGTATATTAATGACTTTGTAATATTCGATGAAGGGCATACTATGGAGGAAACAGCTTCAGAGATGCTTGTACCAAGAGTTTCCAGAGATATGGTAAAATATCATCTTTTAAGACTTTACAATGACAAGAAGAGAAAGGGATTTCTTACGAAATTTCCTGCTTTACACATGCTACCAATAGTACAAAACCTTTTAGATATAAACCAAACATTCTTCTATGAGTTACGGAGGAAAGTTTTCCGAAGGGAATTCGATAAGTTTGACAAACTTGCGAAAAGAGTATGGGAAGAAGGAATAATTAAGAATCATCTGGAAAACGAGGTAAACAAACTTATAAAGAATTTAAAGGACTTAAAGAAATTTTCCAAAGATGACTTAGTAGTGAATGAAATATCAGATTACATTATTAAATTTGCGGGGATTAATCAGATAATAAACGACTTTATTTTATTAAGGAACAAGGATTATGTTTACTGGGTTGAACTCTCCTCTCACAAGTTGGAATCAAACATAACTCTTTGTGCTTCTCCATTGAATATATCAGAATACTTAAGAAAATATTTGTTTAAAGAAAATAATTCTGCGGTAATTACAAGCGCAACATTAACAATTGATAACAGTTTTAATTACTATAAAAACCGATTGGGTGCAGAAGCGACTGACGACATAAAACTTCCGACACAATTTGATTTTTACAGGCAGGTTAAAATAATCATCCCAAATGACAAGAATTTAATACCTCAAAAAGATTCTAATCCACAGTACGTTGAAGCGTTAACGAAATGGATAGAAAGAATTACTGATATAACGAAAGGTAAGGCGCTTGTATTGTTTACAAACAGCATACTTATGAAAACAATAGGCAGTAATCTGAGAGGTATTTTTGAAGAAAAGGGAATTGAGCTATTAATACAAGGTGAGGGACTTTCGAGGAATATTTTGATTGATAAGTTCAGGAGCAATGTAGATTCAGTATTATTCGGGTTAGATAGTTTCTGGCTTGGTGTTGATGTACCCGGAGAGTCGCTTAGCAATTTAATAATCACAAAACTTCCTTTTACTGTTCCTGATCATCCATTAATACAGGCAAGGATGGAATACATAGATGCAAAAGGCGGAAACAGTTTTATGGAGTACTCATTACCTGAAGCAATACTTAAGTTTAAACAAGGTGCCGGCAGGCTGATACGCAACAAGACAGATGAGGGAATAATTGCGATACTTGACAACAGAATACTTTCAAAACCTTACGGCAAATATTTTTATAATGCGCTCGAGGAATGTCCTGTTGAGATTATCACTTAAGAAATCGATTCTTATAAAACAAACTGCATTTAAACTATATTTCGATTTAAGTATCTTTTAATATGAATGAAAATAATAATAGTAAAAACACATCAAACAAAACTTCAGAAGAGGAAGACAAGGAGCTTCATAAAGTAAATGTTCCAGAGGAACCTATACTGACATCACTTGATGACGAGCCTTTAACGAATGAAGAAGCCGTTGATGTAGTAACTCCGCTTGAGAACCCAGACCCAAACTTTCCATATTATCACAATGTAGATAAAAGAATTTTCAATAATGCACGTGCTTTAGCAGTAAAGATAATAGTAAGATGCGAAAGGTCGGATGCATATCTTGACAAGCTTATAGACTTTGAGATAAGACACAGCGATTTGAATGACCTTGATAAAGCCCTGCTGAATGAGCTTACGCACGGGGTAATCCGCTGGCTAAGAAGACTTGACTGGTTCCTGAACGGTTTTTACAGAGGTCAATATGAGAAATGTCTTTCGGATGTAAAGAATGCAATGAGAGTTGCATTATACCAGATACTTTTTTTAAACAAGATACCTTATTCTGCGGCAGTGAATGAAGCGGTGGAATTCATAAAGAAACTCCGCGGAGATAAGCATGCAGGAGTAGTAAACGGACTGTTAAGGACTATTATTAGAACACTTGATAATCTTGTTTGGCCAACGAGAGAAATCGATGAAGTTAACTACCTTGGAATAATTCAGTCGCACCCTAACTGGATGGTGAGAAGATGGGTAAAGCGATTCGGTTTTGATGAGGCAGAGAAACTTTGCGAAGCAAATAACCAGAGACCATCATTAACATTAAGAGTTAACAAGAATAAAATAACGACGGAAGAATTTGAGAAGTACCTTGAAGGCAAAAACATTCCAAGCAAAAGGGGTAAGTATCTTGATTACTTTCTGAAGGTAAAGATGATGTCGAAAATATACAACGATGAATACTTTCAAAAAGGCTATTTCAACGTACAGGATGAAAGTGCGGGACTGATGTCAGAACTGCTTAGTCCGAAAGAAGATGATTTGATACTCGATGTTTGTGCAGCACCTGGGGGCAAAAGCTCACACATATCAGAATTAATGAATGGGCGGGGACGCATATTATCGATAGATAAATACCTGACAAAAGTAGATATAATGAAGAAGAATTTTGAGAGGCTGGATATGAAAAACGTTTTAGCATTTCATGAAGATATTATGCAGCCAAAGACAGAGATGTTAAGGGAGAAGATTATAGGAAAGGTAGATAAAGTATTAGTTGATGCGCCATGTACGGGTTTTGGGGTTATCTCAAAGAAACCAGATATCAAATGGAAACGCGAAACCGGAGATATTTTAAAACTGCAAGAAATTCAACTGGAAATTCTTGATAAAGCCTCTGAATATGTAAAAGACGGTGGTGTATTGGTTTACAGCACTTGTACGACAGAACCTGAGGAAAATGAGATGGTGATAGAAAAATTCTTAGAGAAACACAAAGACTTTGAAGTTGAAAATTCACTAAATTATGTAAACGAAGAAGTAGTCAATGAGAAAGGTTTCATTGAAGTATTTCCTCACATAAATTCAATTGACGGTGCATTCGGAGCAAGGCTGGTCAGGAAATAATTTACTACAAATAAAAAAGCCCTTGCGATGCAAGGGCTTTTTAAGAACTTATAAATGTTTAATACTAATTTGAAATCCTAGTATATTCTATTCTTCTATTCTTCTGCATATTTTCAGGAGATGTATTTGGAACTAACGGTTTATTAAAACTATAACCAACTGTAGTTAATCTAGTTTGCTCAATCCCATTATTCGTTAACCATTGTTTAACAGATTTTGCTCTGTTTTCAGAAAGTGTCTGATTGAATTTAGCTGTACCTCTTGAATCGCAATGACCACCTATTTCATATCTTTCTGTCGGGTGGGATTTCAAGTATGCAAGAGCATTGTTTAGTATTGGAAGGCTTTGAGGCAGAATTTCTGCGCTACTTGTTTTAAAAACGATACCTTCAAGAACGCCCTTTTCTTCCATAACATATTTTTTGCAATCTTTCCATTTGTTGTATTCTTCTTCAGCTGCAAGTAATTGTTTATCAAGATCAGCTGACTGACGTCTTAATTTTTCGATATCGCTGTTTAACAGAGATAGAGTCCCAATTAAAGCGGCTTTTTGTTTATTGAGTGCATCTATTTCCTGCTGGACTGCCGGATCGTATTCATCGCAACATTCACCGTCCTGAGCAAGAGAAACCGATGAAAAAACTCCTCCCAAAAACAATATTGCTAAAAACAGTTGAAATAAACGTTTCATAGTATTATAATTTAAGTTTTTGATTTATTATTTGTAAATATAAATTTTTTCTTTAAAACTTTCAACTGCTAAATTATTTATTTTTCTTCGTAAAAATCACCGAGTTTAAACCTGGCATTAACCAAGGCTGTGACGACTCCAAGCGTTCCATCAACACCTCTTGTAATTCTAAGAGAAGGACCGATTGCAAAGCTACTGTTTGCGAATGACTCACCAATATTTGCGACATAGGCTTCGATTAAGAACTGCCAGTTTCTGGAAGGACTGTTAAAAGTATAATCCATCCTTAAATCGAAAACGGAACCCGCAAATCTGAGCTCGCGTCCCAGATATCCTGCATGAAATTCACCGAGATACTGACCAAAATATATTTTTGCCCGAGAAGAACCAAAAGTCCTGATAGGATACCTAAATTCCCAGTTGAAATAGCTTTGATTAGTTATAACAAGGTTCGGCATATAGCGGCCTTGTTGTAAAGGATCATATCTATTTTCTACTTTAATTGGTGGGTCATAGCCACTACTACTATCAATAACAGCAAAATAGCCTACTTCTAAGAAATTACCAAAAGGAATAACGTAACTCGCCTGAATACCGATAAGAGGGGCAAAAATATTGTTGTAATTTCCAAAAGTGCTTTGCTTTGAATTATCGGAAGCGCCTCCACCTCTTTTAAGAACGAGCTCTTTAACCATAGACGTAATTCCTATTTTAGCACCAATAAAATGAAAATTTGCGCCAACCATATCGGTTTCAAGAGGACCTGAATATGGAGTACCGAGCTGCAATGATATACCAAAACTCTTCTTTAAAGGAATACCGAGTGGTTCACTACCAAATGCATTAAAAAACGGATTAATGTACGCGGTAGTGCTAAGTATTTCCCTCTCTTTTTTAGGAGGGCTGATAACGTCTTTAAATTTAATATTTTTAATTACTTCTGTGAAAACAGAAACATAATTATATTTCTTTTGCTGCAGATTAATTTTATTTGTTGCAGACCAGTTTAAGAGTTTTTGCTGAACGGGTTTTGTAATCTGGAGCCAGGACATCTGAATTTTAGTAGCGTCAGTTTCTTCGCCAATAACGACATAGTGGTTATTGGGGTCGGGATCAGATACGTTTACAATAATAGTATAAGAAGATAATTTAGGATCAACAGCCATTTCGTCCTGAATCTGTACGAACACACTGTCATCGTCAGCATTTGCATTAATCTTAAAATACTTGAATGTTCTTGGGTCGCTCTCATTAATTTCCTGAGAATAAGCAGAATTGATGCTACTAATGAGCAATAATAATAAAAACGAAACAAACACGGAAAAAGAAGTTTTCGAAATCTTCATTTTATTTAAAATATAGATTATTAAAAAATTGAATTACCATTCACCAAATGTGTACTGACCTTGCCTCTGAATTGAATGACCAGAAATTCTATCTTTAACAGACACGTTAAACGATGCTCTAAAAGGGGCACTTCCATTCTCGGTCATTCTTTCAAATTGTTCTTTAGAGGAAGCATATTTCAGCTTAACATCAAATACTCCATTGCCTTTATCTTCAACAACAACCGGACCGGTTATTTTAACATCGAGCTGTCCGGGGAAATCATCTTTAACTCTAATTCTAAAACCTATAACACTCTGAAGTTCCCTTAGCGAAGCATCGGAATTACCAGGTTTTAGTTGTTCGAATGTGATTTCAGGTTTAGCATTATCTTTAGTAGAAACTGTTTTTGATTGTCCTCCCTGTTTGTAAGTGACAGACTTCTGTCCCCCCATTGTAAAAGATCGGGATCCGCCTGCAGGAATGGATGCAATAAGGCTGCCATCATCGCCGTATATTTCCAAAGGAACATTCCCCCTGTTAGTAATAGTATTCTGAGTATATTGTATTAAAGGAGCAGCTACGAGAGGAGTAACATCTGTCTTTTCCATTTCCACCTGCTGCTGTTGCTGTTGTTGTTCAAGCTGCTGCTGCAATTCGGGCTGATTTTTCAATTTTTCAAATTCTTCCTGAGAAACAACAAGCTGACCTGTTTGAAGAGTAATCATATTAGGAGAAATCTGTGGTGCAATAAAATCCTTTAAATCAGCAATATTCTTCAATGAATCAAGTTCAAGTTTTGGTACAAGCCCAAGGGCAAGCATGGAATCAATATACTTCTTAAGAGAATCTGCGTAGGATTTTTTAACTGCGTCTTCTTCAGTTAACACTTTTTCCAGATTTAAATCAGCTCCCTTCATAGTAATAACAACAATGACAAATATATATAGAACCTGATATATTATGAATTTTACATCTCTATTATGCTTACTCATTTTTTAGAGTTTAAAATTTGAAACAATTAATTAACGCTTACCTGCAAGGTAAACCAAATTCTCAATACTTTTCATCGCATTAGAATCTTTTAGTGAATTCGCCGTTTCATTTAACAACGATGCAGTCTTCTGCAATTCAGCAAGCGAAGCAGAATCAGGCAATTTCACGCTACTGATTGCAGCAGAAAATCCTTTCATGATTTCAAAGTTTGCTTTCATGGTTTCGGTATACTCAGAGGTTTTTTTGACAACTTCAGCAGTTTTATTAATTCCTTCGATTACTTCTTTCATCTGATTTAGAATCTGTGTATCGAATAATTTAATCTGTCCGAAGTCTGAAACTGTCTTTCGGAAAACTTCTAAATTCTTTGTGTGTTCATCATTTAACTGTTTTGTAAGTTTAACGTAATCATAAATCTTATGTGCTTCTTCGGCAGAGAATTTAGAAAAACTTCCCGACCCTGTTAAGCTAACCATTAACTGTTCATTGCTTACTTTAATAGTATCAACCAGTTTATTCTGCACTTGAAACTGAGTGTAGTAATTGTATTCCTTTTCAACATTGCTTACTTCCTCAGTCATTGTCTGATACTGCAAAGCCTGTGTCTCGAAAACTGTGCTGAATAATTTTCCGATTGCAAGGATTACAATAGATTTAATTTCAAAAGGTACGGAGAATCCAAGGAAAACATCTTTCCCAAGCTGGGTTGATACGAGAAGAATAGCAGCGCCAAGTAATGGCATTGCGGTTGCAATGGAATCTACGAGCCCGCTATAATTATCTACAGTTCTTGTTATAATTTCTTCTGAAGGACCTTTAAGAGTAATTTGTTTCTTCAGGCTTGCATTACTCATCCAGGCAAAGATCATGAAAAGTCCAAAAGCAGCAAACGGCAGCCACCAAAACTGTACCGGCTGAACCTCGGTCATTTCGAGTTTAAAAACACTGCTGAACATTCTTTGCGCTACATCACCAAGAACAGGAACACGAGCAACGTCAATATATAATGATAAAATAAGAACGATTATTGAGGGAATGAGGGCTTTTAGAACATCCTTAGTACCAGCTTTGCTGATTTCATTAAGACTTTTTTCGACTATATGCTTTCTTATCTCAACGATTTCAGAGAAACCTTCTTTAAGATTTTTTATTCTTTCTTCGATAGCTGTAGATTTATCTAAAATGGAGTTGCCATTAAATTTGCTATCATTCTGATTTACGCTATTTGTCATAATCGACCACTTTTAGTAAAATTATTTAAAGTAAAATAATTGTTAATATAGATAACATTTATATCTTAAACAATAAATAAATGTTTGTAATTCCAATATTTAATTCTGTACTTCGAATTAATAAATAATAACAAGATAGTAATTAATTATTGATGAAAGGAGGGAA
>JBHELA010000262.1:0-4956 GCA_041859005.1 Ignavibacteria bacterium | reverse complement strand
GAATAACCTGTCGAACCGGTCGGTGTTGAAATGAGAACTCCGTCCGCAAAAAATCTTCCCACAAATTCCTTGTTATAGAATATTCCGAGCTCAACCATTTTTATCGTATCTGCTTTGCCTATAACGATTTCATTTAAAGCATCAAAAGCATATTTGCCGTTTACCGTACATTTAGCAAGGTGTAGTTCTATTATCTTATACTTTTTCTTGATTACTTCACCAAAGAATTTTTCAATTTCTGTAGGCATTATATCTGACATGAATCCAAGCGTACCTAAATTAATTCCTATCACAGGTTTATTAGCATGTTTTATCATTCGCGTAGAAATAAGGAATGTACCATCGCCGCCTATAGATACTATCATGTCGGAATTATTAAGCAGCGGACTTAGCTGAAGATACTTTAAGTTTATTTCTTTTGATTTTATAACTTGCTTAAAATCATCATGAAGATAATAGGAAATATTCATGCGCTTAAAATATTTGACTAACGATATTATAACTTTGTCAATTCCGGCTTTATTTTTGTTTCCTATTATCCCGAATGTCATGATTTTTATTCCTTTACTTCCTTATTCTCCGGCGTGTCGCTTTCCTTCTTGCTATTCTCATCAACGTAGTTTAACCTCAGGTCTGATACCACAGTTTCAAGCACTTTCTTTTCCTCGTCTGTAAATCCTTCTTTGGATTTGTGCAGCAGCATATCTATCATGTCAATTGATACTTCTGCACCCTCCAAACTTTTTTCTACTTTATCCGTCATTGGATTTTTTATCTTCCCAAGGTTCATCATTGCCTGCATCTGCAGTGAATAAACGAGTGCCACGAAAAGTTCTGATGATTTATTTTTCTCCATTTATGATGTTATTTTTTAAATTTATAAATTTTAAAGTAAATACTAAGGATATCAGGTAAAACAGTAGAGTTACTACTTCCCAGTCCCCAAAGTTCCATTCAAAAATACCTGAAATATGAAAAGAAATCATTGCAATAATTATTCCTATAAGAATTTCCTTATCAAAAATGTTTTTTGCTTTTCTGTAGTCACTAATAGTATAATAAAATAATGTTGCCCATATCAGCACATAAAACAACGCCCCAATCGTTCCTGTAGTTGCCAGTATCATCACTGGATTACTGTGGAAATGTGAACCCTCACCATGACTTTCAGGATTCTTATACAGCTTATAAACTTTTGTAATTTCGTTGTCTCCCGTTCCGAGCAGGGGATAGTCTTTGTAAACTTTTATTCCTACATCCCACATTACTATCCGGCTTTTATTGCTTGGATGATTTAAATCAAATATGCTTCTTATCCTGTCTTTACCGGAATTAGGTGTCACTATCCATAACAGACAAAGAAAGAGTATGAATGAAACCAGAAATCTCCAGTTTACAAAAATACCGTAAATGAATAATGCTATTAGTACTCCTAAATAAACGTTCCTCGACTGAGTAAGAAAAAGTGATACGAGTATAGGTATAAGAATTATTATTAAATATACTTTCTTAATCTTGTATTTATTTTTCGAGAGCACAAAAGGGAATATTGCCATTAGAATCAGCATCTTTATTTCACCCGCAGTAATAGGATAGCTGAAATAATCTATTCTGATTTCAGAAAAGCTTGTAGTCTTTAGATTCTCTGATAATGTGAGAGCAAATTTAAAGATTTCTATGCATGAGAGAATTGAAAATACTGTTGCTATTATTAATATATTCCTGAGAATCTCACCTTTTGATTTTATTACAGTTGGATTTGAAAAGAAACAAATTAATAACAGATATCTCTTAAGACCTATAAGGGCATCCTCGGGGAAGTACGCAAAAATTCTCGACAGCATATCAACTATTATATAAATACCAAAACTTATAAAGAAGTATTTATATTTGCTGAATAAAAGTTTAAACGAGGAAAAGTCTTTCTCTTTGTATAATTTAAACCCCCATAGAACAACCCATACACTTAGAGAAATCGAAGATAATGCTATTGAAAATCCAATAGATACTATCTGTAGTAGAATAAAATAATTAATTATTTTGTCGAAGGTGAAGTGCTCTTTGCTTATTATGTTCATGTTTAATTGCTTGAATTAAACTGTATCTCATAAAGTCTTTTGTACAATCCATTTTTATCTTTCATTAGTTCATCGTGTGTCCCAACCTGTGATATCCCGTTTTCTGCAATAACTGCTATCTTGTCCGCATTCTTTATTGTCGAAAGTCTGTGAGCTATCACAATCGATGTCCTGTTTGCCATTAGATTATCGATTGCTTCCTGTACTATCCTTTCTGACTCTGTATCGAGAGATGAGGTGGCTTCATCAAGTATTAATATTTGTGGATTTCTTAGTAAAGCTCTTGCGATAGCAATACGTTGTTTCTGCCCGCCCGATAGCTTAAGCCCTCTTTCTCCGACAATTGAATCAAACCCTTTGTCCAGTTGTTCAATGAATTCCAGAGCGTTTGCATTCTTTGCTGCATTCCTTAGTTCTTCATCTGTAATATTTTCCATACCAAATACAATGTTGTTTCTGACAGTATCATTAAAAAGAATCGTTTCCTGTGGTACAATACCTATAAGGTCTCTGAGCTGCTCGAATTTTATATTCTTTATGTTATTACCGTCGAATAATATTTCGCCTTCTGTTACGTCATAAAATCTTGCAATTAAATCTGCTAATGTTGACTTGCCGGAACCTGAAGGACCTACAATTGCAATTATTTCTGATTTGTTTATTTTAAGGTTTATATCTTTTAATATGTATTTATTTGCATCGTAATAAAATGATACATTTTTCAGTTCAATATCTTTTGTGAAGTTTCTGTAATCAATTGGATTATTCGCATCTTTAACCTCAATAGGGTAGTCGAGTATTTCAAAAATTCTTTGCCCCGATGCCGCAGATTCCTGAATCCTGTTCGATACAGATGAAAGATTTTTTATAGGTACAATTAGCTGAAAAAGTATAAATATAAATCCAAGAAATTCTTCCGGTCTGAGATTATTATGAATTAATATTTCCCTCCCTCCAAACCAGATAATGATTACACCAGCCAGTATAGTAAGAAATTCAGTTATCGGAGATGCAAGCTCGCTCATAATTGAAGTCCTCATCAACAGTTGGTAATGTTCATTATTCTCTTTTCTGAATACCTCATTCCTATATTTTTCGGCTCTGAAAGACCGTATTATTTTTGCGCCGTATATTGTCTCATTGATTACTGATAGAAGTTCTGATAGCTTTACCTGAACCCTTAAACTCCTTCTTCTTAGCGATGACCCTATTTTTGCTACCACTAAAACAGTTATTGGAAAAACTGTAAACGACATTAATGTCATCTGCCAGCTTATCGATAATGATAGTATCAAAAAGATTAATATTAATAACGGGTCTTTTATGAGGTTTGAAAATGCCGCAGAAATTCCTGATTGAATGTTGTTAATATCGTTCGTCATTCTCGATATCAGATTACCGGCTTTTTCCTGTGTGAAATATCTTATTGAAAGTTTATTAACTTTTTCATACATCTCAAACCTTATATCTCGGAGAACTCCCTTCTCAACGTACTGCATAAAAACTGATTGAAAGAATCCTGTAATATTCTTTAAAAAGAATGCTGCAAGTATCAATAGCGACACCTTTAAAATTGCAGATTCCTTTGAGCCGCTAAGAATGAAATCTTCAAACACCCGTTGAATGCTCTGATAAAATCCCGTCAGGTTATCAGTCGTTTGCGCTGTCTGTGTCTGTGTTCCAGTAAATAAAGTTTTTAATAGTGGAATCGTTAAGTAGATAGATAGTGCGCTGAAGACAGAAAACAGAAGCGACATTATAACAGATAAGAATATATATTTCTTGTACTTCTTTATGTATGTTATTATTCTGAGGTATATTTTCATTTACTTCCGTTTTTGTTCTGACTTTCCCATATTTTCATATAAGTGAGCATATTCGTTATCACGTCAAAATTTGCAACCATAATTCCGTGAATCCCATCCCTGAATCCTGCTCTTATAAAATACATATTAATAAATCCCCATATAGGTCTGAAAAGCATATCTGTAAATCCGACTTTTTTTCTGCCTCTTTTTTCCTCTGCTTGCAATGATGAATATTTATTCACCTTTGTCATAAATTCCGAAATTGATTGTACAGTATAATGTATTATATCATTTTTCATCACACCGGTTTCCCCGTCTATTTCGTATCCTTCGTGTACAAGCCTGTCAGATATTTTTGTACTTTCTCTTCTGAAAAATCTTTTCTGATAACCTGGATACCATCCTCCGTGTTTAATCCACTTTGAAAGAAAGAAGTTTTTGCGGGGCAGCTTAAATCCTTTATATTTAACGTCGTTAGTATTAATAATTGAAAGTATTTCTTCTCTTAATTCATTTGAGCATCGTTCATCTGCATCCAGCACTAATACCCATTCCTTTGATGATTTATCGATTGCAAACTGCCTCTGCTTAGCGAATCCCTCCCATTTATTTGTATAAACATTTATTGTATATTTTCTTGCTATTTCAGCAGTCTTATCCGAACTTTCACCATCAACAACTATTATCTCATCCGCCCATACGACACTTTTTAGGCAATCTTCAATATTCTTTTCCTCATTTTTGCAGATTATGTTTACTGATATCAAATTTATTTTTTAAATATCAATCAATTTAATGAAACACTATCAAATATGTAATTACAAAATAAATCGAAAAAATCACTCTCTGCAGTAAGTAAAATGATGTTGTAATAAAAACTCCCTATTTACATAATAAAACAATATGAGTATATGTACTTTTCTAAATGATTAAAGAGTGTTTTTGCTCTCTTTGTCGTAGATTCGCCGTGGAGAACGACCTTTGCGACCTTTGCATCCTTTGCGTTAAAAATCTTTTGTTAAACTATAATCTATTTTCTTTCTCTGCGTTCTCTGCGACCTCAGCGGTAA
>JBHELA010000146.1:0-2868 GCA_041859005.1 Ignavibacteria bacterium | reverse complement strand
GCGTGCTGATACTCATGAAAACGCTATCCGCAGCAAAGCTGAGTTTAGATCTCAATTCATCGGTAAGAACCGTTGACTGCGGCTGGATGGGATTATTGTTTTCATCGACCGCACATGAGAATAGAGTCACACAGAAAACAATTAAGAAGATGTAAATGAGTTTTTTCATATAGTTATAATTATTTTGGGGAACTAATTTATTTAATTTATGATAATTTGTTTTATTTTGAAATACAATAATTTGCGGTTAGGAAAGAAAACTTCTATTGGAATTGGTTCACGAAAGGTACAGAGAATTCACGGAGGGCACAGAGAAGCAAGAACTACAAATAAATGAAAGAGAAATCAATTCAAAAGATTTTGCCGCAAGGATCGCAAAGAAGGCGAAGGTCGTTCTCCACGGCGAATCTGCGACAAAGAGAGCATAATAAATTATTTGCAGGTGGAAATCTTAATTTAGAAGATTTTCTTTACTCTGCCGACTTCGCCTGATTCGAGGCGGACTTTTATGCCGTGAGGATGTGATTTACTTTTGGTAAGGATTTTTGAGACTTTGCCTTCGGTCAATTCACCTGACAGCTGATGATGTTTCTGAACAATGAGTACTTTCTGACCGATTAATGTTTGTTTGTTAGAGTCCTGCAAGATTAAACAACTCCCCTTTCGCAAATTTGCTTAATACTATCAGAAAAGCTTTTAGGATTGAAACCGAAGCTCCTCAGTTTATCGGTGTTCATCGAAACATCCGGAACCTGCGGCAAACCTTCTACCGATTTGCAAGAGATTTCATTAATATTTAATACGTCGAAATTATAATATTCGCAGAGTGCTTTTCCGATTTCAACACGTGAGACTCTATCAGCACCGCCAAAGTTTAGAACTTCATTACGTACGTTCATTTTTAACAAGTCATTTATCATATCGGCTGCTTCGTACAGAGAAAGAGGGGTTCTGAACTGATCACGGAATAGGTTGACTTTATTATTTTCTTTGAGTTTTTCGTAGGTCAGATGAAAATTATTGCGGGAATGCGTTTTGCCAAACCCTACAAGAAGTGCAACACGAAGAATAACATGATTATCCGAGTACTTCTGGACTGACAGTTCTCCCATGAGTTTTGATTCAGCGTATAAGGTCAGCGGGTTCAGATTACTTTCTTCGATGAGCATTCCGCCTTTAACGCTGTCATAAACGAGGTCGGATGAGGTATATATGAGCTTTGCGTGAAAATCATTACAGAGTTGTGCAATCAGCTCGGTAGCTTCAACGTTAAGCAGATATACATCGTCGCGCGACAGTTTCGCACACTGTTCAGGACGAGAATAGCCGGCAGTATGTACAACTGCCTCGGGTCGAAAATTATTGAAGAAGGAGGACATCTTAGCCCAATCGCGTATATCAGCGTTAAGTGAGTTGAAATTCCTGCAGTTACCTTTGTTTTCATTATAAAGTGTTAATATTTCATTTTCCTCAGAAATTTTCTCGTTGAGGTATTGACCGAGGAGACCGCTTCCGCCCGTAATTAAAACTCGCATAATAAATTTAAATAATTATTCGGAATTTAGGCAAGATATTAGAAATATAAAAGTGTAAATATGAAATTATTGATTTTCTCGGAACAATGTACAATCAAAGGCAGTACACAAATAAATAATATTTTTAAGAAATTATAATTATATTTGTAAAACATTTAAAAGAATAATTATGAAAAGCACAATGAAAGTTCTGGTAATATTGATGATTGGATTAATCACATCATCGGTTTCTTCGCAGACCAATAAAGACTTCAGCAAAGGATTTGATTTCACGGGATACGGCACTGAGCCATTCTGGGACGTTAAAGTTGATGCGGAGAAGACAATTCAATTTAACGATAATTCAACATCGTTCAAGATTAAAACAACCCTTCCGAAGTACGTACCTATTATGGATGCACCGGGTTTTTCGTACATTGGCGAATCAAAAAGATACTCAGTAAACGTACAGATATTCAAAGAAGAATGCAGCGACGGTATGTCGGATATCAAAAATCCCTATTCTGTAAGAGTAATAATTAATGACAAAAATAATTCTGAAACGATGGAATACAAAGGATGCGGAAAGTTCACGAATGATTACAGGCTGAATGATATATGGGCTCTGTACAAGTTCAAAGGAAATGAAATAACACAAGAACAGTTTATGAAGGAAAGACCCTATCTGGAATTCAGACTAAGCGAAAACAGAATGGGCGGCAATGCGGGTTGTAACAACTTCTTTGGACAGGTGGAAGTGAAAAGCAACAAAATCGTAATCCCGGATAAGTTAGGAATGACTATGATGGCATGTCCTGATATGGAATTTGAAAGAGAATTTATCAAAACAATATCAGGAAAAACACTGGAATACAAAATTAAAAAAGGCAAATTGTATCTTTATGAAGACGGAAACAAAGTGATGGAGTTTAAAAAGAGGGATTGAAGTTTGCAGGAGACGGTTAACTAATAGAAATGATTTTAAATGACCTTCCTAAGCCGTTGCTTAGGAAGGAATTATAAGTACATGAATTTGAATTACAATAAATTAAATAGATTCAGATACGGGTTTTTGCTTTATGGCAAGCGATGCTATTACAGAAATAATAAGAATCCCTACAATTATTCCAAGCGATAAAGTAATAGGAAATTTGTAAAAGTCCACTATCATCATTTTCGTACCGACAAAAACAAGTATTACGGATAAACCGATTTTCAGGAAACGGAAATATTTCATGACCCCTGCAAGAGCAAAATATAGAGAGCGCAAGCCAAGAATTGCAAACACATTGGAAGTATAAACAATGAATGTGTCGTTTGTGATGGCAAGTATCGCAGGGATGGAGTCCACGGC
>JBHELA010000079.1:0-18888 GCA_041859005.1 Ignavibacteria bacterium | reverse complement strand
GGAAATAGTTTTTATGAAACTAACACTTTTTCACCAACTGCAAACCGAGCATATTACTATCCGATATATATTAACAGCACTATTGCAGGATTTACTGTAAGCGGCAATTATATAGGCGGAAACGCTCCGTTGTGTTCAGGGACCTGGACAAAGACAAACTCAGCTTTTAGTAATTTATTTGGGATATTTTTAAATTCTGTTGGTACCGGTACTCCGAGCGTGGTAAAAGGCAATACAATTAACGGAATTAACTGGAGCAATAATAATAATGATAACACCTGGATGTTTGGAATAGTTGTAAGTGCGGGTGATGTTACAATAGGTGCCTCCGGTGAACCTAATACTATAGGGTCTATTACTGGCACACCCAATTTGTCATTTACGTATGACGGCAGCGGGAGTATTTTTGTTCCTGTATGTCTAAACGGTTCCGGTTACATTAACTGTCAGTATAATAATATAGGCGGAATTACATGCAACAATACTAATTCAGCATCTGTTACTCGTCTTTACTGTATATACAGAGGCAATAATAATGCAAACGCAATTATCAGCAACAATACTATAGGAAGTTCTACAAACCCCGTTACCCTGACATCCCCTGCTACAGGAGACGTTCAATACATGATTGGAATCTGTAACAATAGCAGTGCCGCTACAGGATTGACAATGAATAACAACACCATATCGTATCTGAATAATCAAACCACAGGCAGTTCTGCAGGGTATGTATGCGGTATTCTCAGTTATGACGCCGCTGCTCCGCTAACTATTTCAAACAATACCATACACGATTTGACTATTTCTAATACAAACACAGGAGGAGGACGAGATGCTTCTATGAGAGGAGGCATTTGGGTTACTACGGGTTATCAGCTTACAGTTACAAATAATACAGTTTATAACCTTACTAATACGAACTCAACTTTTAACGGGTATATGTACGGAATATATGCAACAGGAGGCGGAGGCGATGGAGTTGTAAATGATTGTTCAGGAAATACAGTATATAATATATCATCGACAGGAACAGGCTCGGGTCCTTTTATTTATGGAATCTATTACAATGGTGGAAACTTTTCAACAAACACACTTAACAGAAATTATATATACGGTTTGACTTCCGCGGGTGTAAATACTAATTGCTATAATACAAGATACTATGGTATATATTATTCAGGTGGCACATATATTAAAATTACATATGCCAACAACATAATAAGTTTAGGCGGCAATACAAGGTCAACTATTTACGGAATTTATGGAATAGGCACTAGCGGATATAGCAGTTATAGTAATGTTTATTTTAATACTATATATATCTCCGGGTCTCCGACAGACGGGGGTTTGGCAAGTTATGCCCTTTACAGCCAGGGAAATGAACCGAAAACATATAATAATAATGTTATTTATAACGCCCGTTCAAATAATGGAACGACAGGCAATCATTATTGTATATATTACGGCTCAAATTCTGCTACTTCCGATTACAATGACTTGTATGCCCCCGGAGCAGGTGGATATATTGGATTTTACAATAACAACTACTGCACTACACTTCCTGCGTGGAGGACAGCAACAAGCACAGAAGCTAACAGTTTAAACATAAACCCGATATTCGTTTCGGGATTCAAAACTGCCGCAACACTAAACGGAGCTGCAGGTACAGGAATAACGACAGACTTCGAAGGCACAGAACGCGGAAATCCGCCAAGGATGGGTGCATACGAATCAGCGGGTGCATTAACATATACCTGGTCGGGTGCTACAAGCAGTGCATTTAATGAGAATACCAACTGGGAATTAAACTTTGTCCCGCCGGACGGTACAGATTTTTCATTTGCAGCATCACCTGTTAATCACTGTTTGCTCGACCAGAACCGTACATTGGGCAATATTACAAATGCTTCAGGTAAGGATTTAAATGCTAACGGTCATCAGCTTACACTTTCGGGAACAACAAGTTTCACGAGTACCGGAACTATAGATGCAACAGCAACGGGCTCTACAGTGGTTTATTCAGGAAGTGCGGCACAGTCTTTTGTATCAGGACTATTCAAAAACAATACGGTTTATAATCTAACATTAAACAACAGTAATGGTATTACGCAAAACGGTGATTTAACAGTTTCGAATGATTTGACATTATCATCAGGTGCATTTTCAATCGGTGCAAACACATTAACTCTGAATGGCGGAATAACATACACATCAGGAAGCTTTACAGGAGGAAGCAGTTCAAATATTACTTTCGGCGGAAGCGGAGCAAGCACAAACCTTGCGGCTATTACACTGAATAATTTAACTATAAACCGTTCAAACGGAATAAACCTTACAGGTGATGTAACTATTAATAACGCATTAACTTTAAGCAGCGGACTTTTGAATACAGGTTCCAATGTACTTACCTTTTCAACATCGGCGGCAAGTCCAACAGAATCATCCGGAAGCAGGATTGTAGGAACTGCAAGAATAGTTAATGTTGCTGTTGGTACAGGAACTTTTGACTTTTTAGGATTCAAAATGTATTCAGGAGCTGATAATCTTGGTAATGTTACTTTAATAAGAAAAACAGGTACGGCAGGTATAATTACTATTGGTGCAAATACAAGTATTGCGTGCAACTGGGATGTAACAACAGATAACGAGCCTAGTAGTGGAAGAGATATAGAATACAGATGGTTGTCTGATTTAGATAATGGAAAAGGATTTGGTTCAAGCAACAAATGTGTAAATTATTTCAGCACAAATGGGGGAACAGACTGGGTAGAATTAGGAACACATACAGATGTTTCTGCATTACATCCAAGAGTTATGTCAATGACAACAACGCATTTCTCTCAATGGGTTTGCACATGTGAGGATTCACCGCTGCCTGTTACGCTTTCTTCTTTCACTTCCGCAGTAAACAGCAGGGACGTTAAACTTAACTGGGTTACCGATTCGGAAGTGAATAACACAGGTTTTGAAGTAGAGAGAGTTAATATTTCTGAGTTACAAGTTCAGAGTTATGAAAAAATTGGATTTGTTACCGGCAAAGGAACGACGAATACGCAAACATCATACACTTTCACTGATACAAAACTTAATTCAGGCAAATATAAATACCGTCTAAAACAGATTGATAATAACGGAAATCTAGAATACCATAATTTAAACAGTGAAGTAGAAGTAGGTATACCTGCAAAGTTTGACCTGAGCCAGAACTATCCAAACCCGTTTAATCCGGCAACAAAGATTGATTTTTCTTTGCCATTCGAATCTAAAGTAAAAATGATTATATACGATGTTACAGGCAGAGAAATAAAAACAATTGTTAACGAAATAAGAACTGCGGGTTATCATACTGTTCAGTTTGATGCTTCATTGCTTTGCAGCGGGATGTATTTCTACAGAATCATAGCAAATACTAACGGTAAAGATTTTATCGACACAAAGAAAATGCTTGTAATTAAATGAGAACTAACAAAAGTTTATAATGTAAAAACTGCAAATTTTAAAAAGTTATATTTTCAGGGTGTTTTTCTTATTTAAAAACACCCTGAATCACTACTAATTCAGTCAAAAAAATACTGTCAAAAATGTCAGCAATAAAAAAATGTACGCTGTTTTCAGCCTAAACCTGATTAGGGTCTCCTTGTACTCTCCTTGCGCTCTAATTAGCCTCTAATTAGCCTTAAAAACACCCTTGAATGTTTTTGACAAAATCGACATTCATCCCCGATAATGTATGAAAGAAAAACTTAATATTAAAAGATTTTATTTCTTGAACCTTAATATTATTTTATTCATATTATACCCCGAAAGGAGAAACTATGAAACTAAATAAAAAACTTCTCGACCATCCGTTTTATCAGTCGTGGACAAAGGGAGAGATTACAAATGAACAACTGGCTGATTATACTTATTCTTACTACGAATTGATTCAGGAAATTCCAAACCTGTGGTCAAAAGCAATTACAGGGCTCAATGCCGTATCAGAAGATTCTGAAAAGCTCGTTAGCGAAGAAACTTCACATATATCAATGTGGAATGATTTCAAAGTTAAACAGTCAAGCAGTAATTATCCTTCAATGAAAGATGTTATTAAAGAACTTTCAACAATGAATCCGTCGGAACTGCTCGGTGCCATTCATTCTTTCGAAATACAGCAGCCGGAAGTTGCTAAAACCAAGAAAGAAGGTCTGCTTAAGTTTTACGGTTTTCACGAGTCAGATACAAAATACTTTGATGAACACATGAATGAAGCTGAGCATATAGCCTTCGGCAAAATGCTTTCAGAAAAGCATGCTGTTAAAACTGATTTTGAAAAAGGGTTTGCAAGAGGTTCCGAGATATTCTATAATGCTCTTGACAGGTTTATAATGAACTAAACAAAAGTTATACAAATTAAAGGAGAACTCTGTGTACTCTATCTTCCCGTATCAGTGAAATCGTAATCTTCATCTTACCATGGGAAGAGGTAAAAGAAGATTTATAAATTTATTGTGTCGCCGTGCCCGTGTAAACGGGCATATGGACACTAAATTGTTACCCCCCGAATTCTGTCATCAGTAATTTTGCAGCATCTGTCTCAATCTTATCATAAGAAACTTCAAGGAGTTTTTTCAAAAGCTCAAACCAGCTCTGCTCGTTTCCTTCAATTGGCTGAGCTATTAAATCTTTATCTGTAAACCCGTTCATCTGCGCTAACTTAAATAATATCAGTTTTGCAGCCCATTGATGCGAGGTATCATCTTTATTCGCATTTACTATCTTTTCAAACAGTGTAACAAGTATAAGTCTTCTTAATCCGTCTGAATTTACGAGCTCATAAAGGTAAGCGGAAAACTCAGGATTTATCTTCAGCAGTATTTCACAAATGTCTTTTTCGGTCTTGAAAGTGCTGTCCAGCGAGAAAAAATCATCTCCGCCAATATTATTGTAAAAATATCCAAGTACTTCCGGTACTGACTTTCCGATTCGTTGTGCCTGTTTGTAATCATTTAAATGTCGTATCTCATGGTAAGCATTCGATTTTTTCACGAGCTCTGTGAATGTCTTGTTAATTACGTGTTTCCGGCTTTCTTCCTTTATTTTATCAAGTATGAATTTTCTGTCGTTGTTGTCTTTCACGAATCCGCTAACCATCGAGCTTACTTCTCTGAGTGCATACTGCTCATCATCGTCAAACAAACGTGAATACCTTTCAATAACGTAATTAAGACTTTCTGCAAGAATAAACGCAAATGGAGAATTCGGAAGCTTTATTCCCAAAAACTGTTCCCTAAGGTTAAGACCGTCAATCCTTTTTATAATATGTACGATGGAACGAATGTCTTCCTTTTCAAGCATTACGGAATCTGTAATCTCGTATGACATCAGAAGTGATTTTGCATTCCCGTTCTTGTACCTGTATTCAAACATCAGCGTTGTGTATGGATAACCTTTATTAAACAACTCAAGATTTAAGGAATTAGCAGCGTTGTATATCGAATCAAGCTCAGATGAATATTCTAAAAGCTTTATAAGGTCAGCAGTTTTTCTTAAAATCACAGTGTCAATGCTGCTTTTAAAAACATTCTCCTTTATGTCCGTATATTTTTCAGATTTTCTCCAGTCACTGTTAATATAATATTCACGCGCATTGTTCAATGCTGCAATAAGAATTGCGGCGTCATTCTCAAGAAAACTCCTTACGTCCTTGGTCTCCTGCTCATTCGCTCTGTACGAATAATTGTTTATCTTTTCGTACATAAAGTTTGCAGATACCTTGCTGTCCTTGACTAACAATCCACCCTTAAGTACTACTGTGAAATTATGATTTCCGCTCGATAAATAAAGCGGGTCTATCCTTATGTTTGCAATTTTTATATTCCCGAGGTCTGTATAATTAAGGTCGCTGAACATCTTTCTTTCATAAAGTCTTCCGTCAACAAAAATTTCCACTACTTCCGGAGTCATTTTTCCTTTTATTAATATAGTTGTTGCGAATTCAGTCGAAACCAGAATGCTTTTATCGGGTGATATAAGATAAACCCTGAATGAATTTAAGTTGTAAATCCTGTATCCGACGAAAACAGCAAGTACTATTGCAGATATAGCAAGAAGCGGAAACAGCACATAATATTTCACCGATTTGTTCATTAAACAAATATCACAAACTAAAAGTGAAGAAAAAAGGAATATCACTATTGTCAGCACTATCCTGTTTTCTGATTCCCGTTCTTCTCCTCTGAAAAATTCTCATCAAATGATAATATTTACATTTCTAAATTTTATATCTTTGTGTAAGTTTAAAAACTAATGACAAAAAATTTACATATATATCAGGCATCAGCAGGTTCGGGTAAAACCCGTACACTCGTAAAAGAATACCTCATTCTTGCCTTTAAGAATCACGGGAACTACAAGCATATTCTTGCTGTCACGTTTACCAACAAGGCAACCGAAGAAATGAAAACCCGTATTATTGATTATCTTGTGAAACTGTCCGAAGGCAGGGAAGAAAAGCTTGCTCGGGAAATCATTTCCGAGTTGAAACACCGCGGCTGGTACAATAATAGTTTTGATATATCTAAAACTGCGGCTCAGGTTCTAAGCAGCATACTTCATGATTATACTAACTTCAACATAAGTACGATTGACAGCTTCTGCGTAAGAATAATTAAAGCATTCGCTAAAGAACTTGGTTTGCCCGTCGGATTCAATCTCGAGCTCGATACCGAATCGGTGCTTGAAGAAATTACCGCATCTATGCTTGACAGCATTGACTCTGATTTTTTGCTTTCAAAATACATAACCGATTATCTTGATTCTCGTCTTGATGATGAAAAGTCATGGAACATTGATAAAGACATTAAAGAGTTTGGCAAACAAATCGTCAGTGAAAACTTCTGGCTTCGTAAACTCAGCAGTCCTGTTGATGTTTACGACGATAAGGAAAAGGTACTTAAACTCATATCCGAAATCAGAGAAGTTAAATACTCTTATGAAAATTTTCTCAAATCAAAATCAAGCAGTATAATCGATCTGATTAAACGTGAAGGAATTACCCATGCCGACCTTTCAGGCGGTTCAAGGTCGAGCATCCTGGCTTACTGCGAAAAGTTGCAGAAAGGTCCCGCTGAACCATATAAAACACTCGCAAGATACTTCGATGAAGGAAGAAGTTTCTTTAAGAATAATACCAGTGTCGAAAATGAGGTAATGTGTCTTTATTCCGAAATTATTCATCTGATTAATACTCAAACCCGGTCATACAACACAGCAAACATAATCTTCAAAACTATATATAACATCGGTATTCTCGGCGACCTCTTAAGGTTCCTTGATTCATACAGGAAGAAAAACAGAACTATCCTTTCCACTGACATTAACAGCTTCCTGCGTCTGCTTATTAGCGATGATATCTCACCGTTTATCTACGAAAAGCTGGGCGTTAAACTTAAATACTTCATGCTCGATGAGTTTCAGGATACGTCTCGTTTCCAATGGGATAATTTAAAGCCGCTCATTATCAACTCGCTCAGCGAAAATAATAATTCACTCATCGTCGGCGACGTTAAACAGTCAATCTACAGATGGCGCAACGGAGATATGCGTCTGCTTCTTTCCGGCGTTAAAAGAGACCTTAGTTCTTTCAACTCGATGATTAGTGAGGAAACACTGAATACAAACTGGCGTTCCCATAAACAGATTGTTGACTTTAACAACAGATTCTTCTCGACGCTTAAAAATCAGTTTGTAAATCTTGATGACTCCTCAAACGATTACATGATTCAGTCTTACGAAGAAAATGTAACGAAACAGTTTATAAGCGGGGAAAAAATAGACGGCTATGTAGAGGTTAATTTATTCGAAGAAGATAAGGATTCCGGAATCAGTGTAAATGAACAGTCTGATAAGCGTGTTACTGAAATTATTGAAGAGGCTTTAAACGATGGTTATAAACCCGGAGATATCCTTATTCTTGTTCGTAATGCAAAAGACGGAAGAGCAATCTCTGAGGCTATCACAAAAGCAGGATACAGCGTCGTGTCGGAACAGTCGCTATTATTAATGTCTTCAGCTAAAGTAAACTTTATTTTAAATACACTTAAATATCTGAACGACAACCGTAATAAGCTTTCAAGAACTGAAATGCTCTATAATTTCAGTCAGATAAAAGGCATGAATCATGAGATTGCAGATATTTTCAACGATTCGCTCGAAACAAACGGAAAGATTTTCGTTGACCTCATGCCCGATGAATTCTTTAAGGAAGACGAAAAGCCGAAGCGCCTGCCCGTTCTCTATAACCTTACCGTGTATGAACTCGTTGAACATATTATTAGTATATTCGGACTGAATAACTCCGCCGACCCGTATATAATTAAATTTCTGGATGAAGTAAACAGATTCGCCCAGGAAAAAGAGTCGGATGTAAATTCATTCCTTGATTATTGGGAAGATAAAAAACATAAACTCTCTATCAACGTTCCTGAAAACATGAACTCGGTGCGGGTTATGACTATTCATAAATCAAAAGGTCTCGAAAGCAGAATAGTTATTATTCCTTATGCAAACTGGAGTATCGATATCGACGGTACCAAAGATAAAATATGGGCTTCAACCCCCGAAGCACCTTTCAATAAAGCATCTGCTTATTATGTTAAAGCAACTAAAGAGGCTCAGTCAACCTATTTCGAAAAGGATTATCTGGAGGAATCAAAGCTGGTAAGGCTTGATAATGTAAACCTGCTTTACGTCAGCATGACTCGTCCGAAAGACAGGCTGTATCTGAATGTGCCCGTCAAATCAAAATCATCAATTGCTGAATCAATAAAGTCCGCAGTTGAATCCGATTATGAAATTAAGAACAACAGACTAGTACTCGGGGAAAGAACAAAATACATAGAAGAAGATAAAAGAGATTATGATAATAAAACAAGAATAGAATTCAATCAACTAGAAAGTATAAACTCATCACCGTATTTTAAAAAACTTTTCATAAGACCTTCATATCGGAAACTTAAAGTGTTTGGTAACGAGTGGCTGAAGATCAAGACTGATAACGGCGTAGTTATGCATAAACTTCTCTCATACATCACAACGAAGTACGATATTGATTCAGCACTCAGCAAGGGACTTATGGAAGGTGTAATAAGTTCATCTGAAAAGGAAAAGTTTAAAACCCTCATTACAAAAACAATCGAATCGGAGGAAACGGGTAATTGGTTCGACGGCAGCTATGATGTAAAATCTGAATCAGAAATTCTTACAGCCGATAACCGCGTCCTCCGTCCCGACAGGGTAATGCTGAAAAATGACAGCGCTGTAATAGTCGATTACAAAACCGGACGTGAAGAACCTAAGCACAGTGCACAGTTAAATGAATACGCTGGGATTCTTTCAGAAATGGGTTACAAAAAGGTTATTAAGTATCTGCTGTACATCTCCGACAATGAAGACGAAATAAACATAAAAGTGAAAGACCTTAACGGAGGAACAAATGAATAATTTTATCGCATCGGTTGCATCAAAAATATTCGCGTCACACAAAGAAAATCTTGGCAGCGTCCTCGTTGTTTTCCCGTCGCGCAGAACCGGCGTTTATTTCCGTAAAGAGCTTTCAGCACTGCTCGTAAAGCCTGTATGGTCGCCCTCTGTAATGAGTATTAACGAGTTTATTGCATCATTCTCAAAACTTGAACTTGCCGATAAGCTGACGCTTATAATGAAATTGTATAAATCATACACAAAGCATTTTATTGATGAACCCTTCGACGAATTCTATTCGTGGGGTGAAATGCTCCTGAAGGATTATGATGAAGTTGACAAATATCTCGTAAATGCAGAACTTCTGTTCAGAAAACTTAAAGATGAAAAGGAAATTGAACATCGGTTTCAGACGGAAATAAATGAGGATGCAAGAAATTTCTGGGGCAGCCTGATTAAAATTAAGCCCGGAAGTGAATACACCAGGAATTTCCTTGATATCTGGAACAGCCTCTTCGAAATCTATTCCGGATTCAGGAGCAGTCTTGTAAAAGACGGACTTGCGTACGAAGGGCTTGCAGCAAGGGAAATAGCTGAGAATATTAATTCAACTTCATCGTTTGATAATTATGAAATGGTTTACTTCGCAGGATTCAATTCTTTGAATAAGTGCGAACTTAAAATTATTACCTCTCTTAAGGAAAAAGGTAAAGCGGTAGTTTTCTGGGATGCTGATAAATATTATCTCGACGATGCAAAACAGGAGTCGGGTTTGTACATCAGAAAATTTCACAAGCTGCTCGGCGGCGATATCATCCAAACAGAAGGCTCGCTGTCTTCTGCCAAGAAACACATCGAAGTAATCGGCTCGCCCCTGAATGCAGGTATGGTAAAAGCCTTTGGCAGTAAACTAGAACAGGAAATCAAAAGCGGGAATATACTTCCCGAAAATACACTCGTTGTTATTCCTGATCCTTCGGGTCTTTTGCCCGTCCTTTATTCTATGCCCGAAAACTCGGGCAGCATAAACGTAACCATGGGATTGCCTCTGAAATCAACCCCTCTGTACAATCTCATAAGTATAATAAATAAACTTCATTCAGGGAAAATATTCGTGGACGGTAAACCAAAGTTTTATTATAAGGATGTTATTAATCTATTAATGCATCCCTACATAAAGTTCGCCTCTGCAAAAGATATATTCGCATTTATCAGAAAAGTAAGGGAGGAGAATATTATTTACATCGATGTCATTACAGAGTTCCTGAACTTCCTCGGGAATACAGGTATCAAAATTATTTTAACACGGATATTTACCTCGGGTTCTGACGTAAGCGATACAATTGACAACCTGAACAGCATCGTAAATTCTCTTGCAATCCGTATGGAAGAAAGCAGCGACTCAGACAACGATTACAAACTTTTTCAGCTTGAATACCTTTACAGTTTTTCCACACAGCTTAACCGTCTTGCTGATGCATTGACTGCCGGTGAGGTTCAGCTGAATCATTTTACTTTCTGGAATATGCTGATGCAGATGTTAAACACTACCGGCGTTGTCTTCACGGGTGAGCCGCTTAAAGGACTTCAGGTGATGGGTCTTCTTGAAGCGAGGAATCTTTCGTTTGAAAATATTTTTATTCTTTACATGAATGAAGATTCCATGCCTCCCGGAAATCAGGCGTTAAGCTATATCCCGTATTCACTGCGCAAAAGTTTCGGCATGCCGACTTATGAGGAAAGCGATTCTGTAAATGCTTATTACTTCTGGAGCCTCGTACAAAAAGCTAAGAACTTGTATCTCTTCTACAATACCGAAACCGGAAATGAAGTGAAAGAAATGAGTCGTTATATTCAGCAGATAGAAAAGGAACTTCTGAATGTAAACATAAACATCGAGTACAGTCACACTATCGTAAGCCCAAAGAAAAGCGATACAACAGATAACAGTATTGAAATTCCAAAAACCCCGGAACTGAATGAGTTCATGATGAATCGTATTAAACGAATGTCACCGACCTACCTCGCCGATTACATAAACTGCGGATTGCAGTTTTATCTTAAGAAAGTGCTCGGTCTGAAAGAAGATGAAGATGTGGAAGAGGTATTCAGCCCCGCGTCATTCGGCACGGTGTTTCACGGCATTATGCAGAAACTTTACAAACCCTATATCAACAAAGTCATAACGGGGGATGTAATTGACAGTATTATAAAAATCGTTAATGAGAACTACGACGATATTTTTGAAAGCTTCTTAAAGTCTGATAAAAAACTTTCTAACGTAAATTTCTCTGCGAAGGGACGCAACCTGCTTTACAAATCAATCATACGCAGACTCGTAATAAAACTTCTTGAACAGGAAAGGAACAGAAATCCGTACACCGTAAAAGCTCTTGAACAGGAACTGTACACTTCGATTAGGTTTAACGTAAACGGAAAAGAGCGTGAAATCAGTATTGGCGGTATCGTTGACAGGATTGATGAAGAAAGCGGCGTTACAACTGTAATAGATTACAAAACCGGTAACGCAAAAATCATGACTTTATCACCAAAAAACTATGAAAAGTTCTGGGAAGAATTCCCGTCAAAAACAGATTACAAGTCAAACCTGCAGACGATGCTTTATGCGTACGTGCTCTGGCTGGAAAATCCCGAGAAGCAGTATAACGCAGGACTCTATCCCGTAAAAAACCTGAAGGAGGGCATCAAAACAATAAGCATAACTCCTTTTACGGATACCGATATGAAGCGGTTCGAATCAGTATTGATATTCCTTCTTGAAGATATATTCAATACTGAAAAACCGTTTACGCAGACAGAGAATCCTGATAACTGTTCCTATTGCGATTTTAGATCTTTATGCAGACGTTCTTAAAAATGTGTATTACTTTATTTCAATAATACAATCAGAATTTTGTATTAATCATATGTTATTTCATTTCTGCTCAAATATTGTTGAAAAACCCTCATATTTGACTATTTTCAGCGGTTTGAAGCTAAAATCCATCTTGACATTTATATTCATTATTTATATTTTAAAGCGTTAGGAAAAAACCATAAAAGAGGGAATATTTAAAGGGAATAACTAACGTAGTGATATAAAATATTACTATCTCGAGTCAGGAAATTATCAGTTTTTAATTAAATTGTATTAAGCAAAATCGGTATGATTTACTGTTTTATGATAATTTTAAACATTCGCTAATGTAAGAAGAAGCTGTAATTCAGTTAAGACTGAATAGGCATCAGTTCATTTGTATTAAAAGTTGGTTTGCAATTTAACAAGTTTATGAATAATAAATTAAAATAATAAATTATTTTGAAACGTTTACTTTTAGCCGTAATTCTTGTATTAAGCTTTACGGTAGCATCAATCGGCCAGATTAACTGGACACAGGTATCGTCTGTAAATGGCGAATACCTCAGGGTTTTAAAAACTTCAGTAGGTACTTACCTTGCAAATTCGAATGCAGGAAGCAAGATATACCAGTCAAATGACCTGAACGTTTGGACCGGTGTGGCGACACCTATTACATCTAACGTTGAACCGGGCTTTTTTAAAGACCACTCAGGAAAAATATTTGTGGGTACATTAGATGCCGGACTTTACTATACTTCGAATAATGGTGTTACTTGGAATCCTGAAGCAGGATTTCCGTCAGGATATGGAGCTGCATTGGATATAGTAGAGGACGCTTCAAACAATCTTTATGCAGGAACAGCTTTAGGGTCATCAGGAGTCTATCGCAGTGTTGACGGTGGTACTGTCTGGACTCAAACCGGATGGGAAGTTGTAATTGATTTAGAAGTGGTTGGAGAAACAAACCAGCTTTATTTAGTTGGCAGAAATTCAGGTAAAGTTTATTATTCCAATAATAATTCCGTTTCATGGACAGAAGTTACAGGACAGCCGTTTTCAGGCTCCGCAATTCTGGTTAAGCACTATGGCAGCAGTATTTTTGTATTCAGAAATAACGGTGAAATTTATGTTTCAACAAACAGCGGTGTAACATGGACTTATTACTCAACGATTGCTATTTCAGGAACAACACTTCAATGGTTCAATGATGTAGTTATTCTGTGGAACAATGTATGGTGGGTTAGCTTTTCCAATCAGGGATTGTTCAGAAGTACGGATTTCGGTTTGACATGGTCACAGCAGAATACGGGCATTACAGGTGATTTACGATATCTTTACAACGATGGTCCGTCAATTATATCCACGACTTCAACCGGTATCTTTAGATATAATGAACTCCCGTTTGCTACATCGTTAATAGCGCCGGCGAATAATTCAATGGGTAATTCTCTTACTCCTACTTTTGACTGGTCAGATATCACTTATGCCACAAAGTATGAATTGCAGGTAGCAACAGACGCAGGATTTACAAACATTATTCTCGATCAATATCCGATTACGAATTCACATTACACCCCTGCACTGGGTTTACTTAACTTCAACACAAAGTATTACTGGAGAGTGTATGCAGGAAACGATGGCGGATGGAGCGGACCTTCTTCAGTATGGAACTTTAAGACTATGATAGAGCCTTTATGGACATTGTATCAAACCGGCGTTCCTTATTCCTTGTTCGGTGTGGATTTTTCCTTACTTAATAATGAAATAGGTGTAGCAGTTGGACAGGGCGGCACAGTAATTAAAACAACCGACCACGGTGAGGAATGGACTCTTACATATTCAAACGTTGATATATGGATGAACGATGTTCTCTTTGACCCGAATACACCTGGTACTGTATGGGCAGCCGGTATGGGCGGAGTTATTATTAAATCTTTAGATAATGGAGATACATGGACAGTCGTAAGACCGTTTAGTACACCCGACCATACAATTCGTGGAATTGCTTCAAAACCAGGAGTACCGGGCTTTGTATCATTTATAGGTTATTCAGGTACATTTTTTGAAACTAATAACGGCGGCGCTACATTTACTCAAAGATTCGATATTCCGTTTTCAATGCATTCAATTGCATATTCACCCAACTTCCTTGTAGATGGTCGAGGTATAATCAGCGGCACTGACGGTAAAGTCTGGAATACAACAAATTTCGGCGCAAATTGGATAGCAAGAGCAACAAACCGTTATGATTACTTAAACGACGTTGTGTTTATTAATCCTAACGAAGCGATGATTTGCGGAAATAACGGAACAATATTGCGCTCTACTGACTACGGCAAAAACTGGTCCGTTAACATTCAGTATCTAACAAGCGAACATCTGCGTTCAATCGACGCTTACGCTAATCAGGTTACAGTTTGCGGCGACAATGGAAAAATTATGACGTCGAATGATTTTGGCGTTACATTCGTTGACCAGCTTAATGGCGAAAACAGGCACCTGTACGGAGTAGCATTAAGGTCTGGAACTGTAGGTGTTGTAGTTGGGGAAATAGGTTCCGCTGCAAACGGCGCATTGTACTTCACAGATATGAACGGTGGTTATGTAGGTATCACTCAGACGGGAACCGAAATTCCGGCAAACTATTCTGTTAGTCAGAACTATCCTAATCCGTTTAACCCGTCAACAAAGATTAATTTTGCTTTGCCGAAACAGGGACTCGTAACTATTAAGGTTTACGACATGCTCGGGAAAGAAATTGAAACACTCGTAAATGAAGTTAAATCAGCAGGGCAATATACAGTTGATTTCGACGGCTCGAGACTTTCAAGCGGTGTTTACTTCTACAGAATTCAGGCAAACGATTTCGTGGATGTAAAACGAATGATGCTCGTTAAATAAATTGCTCTCAATCATTATTACAAAAAGGCGGTCAGCAATGACCGTCTTTTTCATTTCTTACCTGTCGTCTGTCAACCAACAACTATCAACTATCAACTATCCTTCCAATTAATTGAAATAAAAATTAATAAATTCATTATTGACATTAATGAATATTCTTCCTATTTTATCCAACCTGTTAAAGAAGATTTTAAATTAGGGAACTACAAACCTTCCGAAAACAGTTTAACAGGATAGGGGGAATTAAAAGAACAGGTTTATAATTATTTTAATTCATAAAGGGGAAAAAGCTATGAAAAACTTACTACTCGCATTTGTTGCGATTATGTGCTTCACATCATTTACTGCAGCACAGGTTCCATCTTACGTCCCATCAAGCGGACTCGTCGGCTGGTATCCTTTTACAGGTAATCCGAATGATATCAGCGGAAACGGAAACCATGGAACATTGTTAAATGGTATCACGCTTACCAACGACAGATTCGGTTACTCAAATTCAGCTTACTATGTTGATGGTGTTGATATCTTACCCGCAAGAGGATTATCTTTGCCGGTTAATCTTTTAAACGGTTCAGATTATTCAATCAGCATGTGGATGCAGACAACGAATACTGGTAAAATAAGACAAACTGTTTTTAATTCAAATCCTCATGCGATACAGTTACTCAATTATAATCATACTGTTTCACCTGGTATTATGGGTGGTTGGATTTCAGACGGAACAGAACCATGGGGTATAACGGGTGCAACGAACAATTTTACTATGCCAAACTACACTACATGGAATAATATCGTAATGGTGAAAACAGCGGCAGATGTAAAATATTATGTTAACGGAGTATTGGCAAGAACTCAACCTATCGGTGCTATTGGTAATACAGCTTTTAATCTGTATTTCGGTTCCATTGGTTTTGATGGCGGCATAGGTCAGCATTCATTTGAAGGAAATCTCGATGACGTAGGCATTTGGAACCGTGCATTATCTCCATCTGAAATTCTTGTTCTTCATCAGAGCACATTTGCAGCTCCTACATTAATTGCTCCTTTAAACGGTGCAACAGGAATATCAACATCACCTAATTTCGATTGGTCTGATGTTCCATTCGCAACAAAGTACCATTTACAGGTATCAGCATTACCGGATTTCTCAGTTCTTTTAATAAATAAAAATGATATTGCAGTTTCAAATTATACACCTCCTGCACCTTTAGCTTTAAACACTACTTATTACTGGAGAGTTTATGCTGGAGATAATTTCGGATGGAGTTATGCATCAGGTTCATTTAACTTTACTTCAATGGCAGCCCCGCCATGGTCACTCTATCAGACAGGCGTTCCGTATTCTTTATTCGGCGTTGACTTTGCAAAATCTCCTAACGACAACATCGGTGTTGCAGTAGGACAGGGCGGAACAGTTATTAAAACAACAGACGCAGGCGAAGAATGGACTCTGGTTTATTCAAACATAAACATCTGGATGAACGATGTTCAGTTTGACCAGAATCAACCTGGTGTTGTATGGGCAGCAGGAATGGGCGGCGTTATTATAAAGTCAATGGACTTCGGAAGTACATGGACAGTCGTAAGACCGTTTAGTACACCCGACCATACAATCCGTGGAATTTCAACAAGATCAGGTCAGCTCGGCTACGTATCCTTTGTGGGTTATGCAGGTACATTCTTTGAAACATTTAACAACGGTGCTTCATTCGTACAGAGATTTGATATTCCATTTACAATGCATTCAATAGCATATTCACCTAATTTCCCTGTTGACGGAAGAGGTATTATTTCAGGAACAGACGGTAAGGTATGGAATACAACAAACTTTGGTGCAAACTGGATAGCAAGAAATTCAAACCGTTTTGATTATCTTAACGACGTAGTGTTTATTAATCCTAACGAAGCGATGATTTGCGGTAACAACGGAACAATACTACGTTCAACAAACTGGGGTAGAACCTGGACTGTTAATGTTCAGTATTTAACCAGCGAACATCTGCGTTCAATAGATGCATTCGATAATAAAGTTACAGTATGCGGCGATAACGGAAAGATTATGACAGCTAATGATTTCGGTGTTACATTCATTGACCAGCTTAACGGTGAGAACAGACACTTCTATGGAGTCTCTCTAAGGCAGGCGAGTATAGGTGTTGTTGTTGGTGAAATCGGAACAGCCGGTACAGGTGCACCGCTTTACTATACAAGCATGAACGGAGGCTTTGTCGGAATAACACAGATCGGAACCGAGACACCTAAGAATTTCTCGATGAGCCAGAATTATCCGAATCCGTTTAACCCGACGACAAAGATTAACTTTGCAATACCGAAGCAGGATCTTGTTATCTTAAAAGTATACGACATGCTCGGAAAAGAAATAAAGACACTCGTTAACGAAGTTAAGTCAGCAGGTTCTTACACAGTTGATTTCAACGGCACACAGTTCTCAAGCGGAGTTTACTTCTACAAAATACAGACAAGCGAATTCTCTGAAGTTAAGAGAATGATGCTCGTAAAATAAAAATAACTCTAAACATTATAACAAAAAGGCGGTCAGCAATGACCGCCTTTTTTTAAATATAAGAAATTAAACATGAACATGAAAAAACATTTATTAATAATATTGCTTTTCTTTATTTCGGTGGATTCTTTTACACAGGTAAATCTTGATACCGACCCTAAACAGAGGGTGTTTCAAAGTCCTTCTACAGCACCATTCGTTTCTGCATGGGACAATGTTCCTGAAGTTATTAGAAACAGAAATTCTTTCAGAAGGTTTGAATGGTTTTACAGGTCAAGACTTGATGAAAACGGCGACTTTCCTAAAGAACATATCGATCGGCAGAAAGCAACTGAATTACAAAAAATACAAAATTCCAACATTGAAAATGATGGTCCTATGAGCGATCTGTGGACAAACATCGGTCCCGTTGGTATTGACATGACAAGCAGTTTTATTCCTTACTGGGGCAAAGTTAGCGGAAGAGTTCGTGGCATGGATATACATCCAACAAACCCTAACATTGTTTATATCGGAGCCGCTGCAGGCGGTATCTGGAAAACAACTGACGGTGGTGCATCATGGACAGATAAAAGCGGAGAACTTAATCTTCTTACTTTCGGAGCGATTGCTATCGATCCTTCGAACACAGACATTATATATGCAGGAACAGGTGAAACCCGCTGGTTATTTAATACAGTTACATTTGAAGGAGACGGAATGTATAAATCTACTAACGGAGGAAATAACTGGACGAAAATAACAAATGGCTTTGGCTCACAAACTCAGTTTTCTGATATTAAGGTTTCACCTTCAAACTCTAACATTATATTGGCTTCTATCGGAACCGGAAATTATAATAACTCATCACCGACAAATCAAGGTGTTTGGCGGAGTTCTGATGCAGGAGTTACATGGACGAGGGTAATTAACCTTACGGGTGCCTTTGATGTTGCATTTCATCCGACAGACGGAAACCTTGCTTATTCTGTTATCGGTAATACTGAAGCATCCGGCGGGTTCTTAATATCAACTAATGCAGGTGTTAACTGGACTCAAAGCAATACAGGGTTGCCTGCAAATACATCTCGCGGCAGACTTCAGTTTGAAATTTCAAAGTCCAATCCTTCAATAATGTTTTGCCTGGTGTATCATACTGCTGCAA